>JAHKLH010000016.1 GCA_029856635.1 Candidatus Njordarchaeota archaeon | reverse complement strand
GCTGTTCCAACGGATTGTCCAATGTTCTTAAAAGTATGTACTCCAGAACATCCTTACGGCCCATGCATGGTTAGTAGCGAAGGCACATGTTCTATTTGGGCAAAATACGGAGGACACATAATTTTTGAAGAAAACAAAGATGATGAATAGTAAATCAACTTTCTTTCTTTTGGTGCATACTATGAGTTTTCGTGAAAAGGTTGTTCTAATTACTGGCGGAACATCAGGAATAGGACGAGCAACAGCAATAGCTTTTGCAAAAGAAGATGCAAGAGTAGTAATCGTTGGTAGAAATGAAGAACGAGGTAAGCAAGTTGTTAATTTAATACGAGAGCTTGGAGGAGACGCGATTTTCATTAAGGCTGACGTGTCATCTGAAAAAGATGTTAGTAAAATGATTAAAACTGTTGTTAAAAAATATGGAAAAATAGATATTCTAGTAAACAACGCTGGAGTCATATTAGTAAAACCAATAATCGAGATGACAGAGAAGGATTTCTATTACCTGGTTGATGTAAATATAAAAGGTGTCTTCTTATGTATAAAGCACGCAGTTCCATACATGCCTCGAGGGAGCGTGATTATAAATGTAGCATCTATATTAGGACACGTTGGAGCCAAGAATTGTTCAATTTATTGTGCTACAAAAGGTGCTGTAATTGCAATGACTAAAGCACTTGCGTGGGAATTAGCATCGAAGGGAATTAGAGTTGTTTCTGTAAGTCCAGGATCCGTTGAGACACCAATGCTTTTACAAGAAATGAAATTAGAAGCAATGAAGGAAGGTGTTTCTGTTGATGAAATAAAGAGAAGGAAGGAAAAGTTAACTGCTTTAGGTAGGATTGCTAAACCAGAAGAGATTGCGAGTGTAATATTATTTCTTGCATCAAAGAAAGGATCATTTATTACAGGGGCTGATTTAATTGTTGATGGCGGACGTACTGCGGTTTAACTTAATTAAGGATTGAATATGCTTACAAAGAAAATAATTTAAGATTTGGTAATGTTTTCAATAATCTGCAGAATTCTCCCTCGACTTATAAGTGCTTGTTTTATGTTTCCAACTTCCAACACTAATGCACCCGAATAACGATTTTTTGCAAATTCTTTTAGCAAGCTTTGAAAGTCAATTTCACCATCTCCTACAGCAAGCATATAATCAGAATTCTTTGGAGAATCCCTTATATGTGCATGAATTACATACTTTGTTATTTTTTGTAGAATTCCGTGGGATTCATTACTAATTGTGCTTGAGCAGTATCAAAAGCAATTCCAACGTTTTTTGGGAATTTGATTAGTTCGAGTAATTTTAATAGTTCTTCGGGTGTCTTACCTATGTCAATAGTGTTAGCTCTATTTTCAAGAGCAATTTGAATATCAAGATCTCTTGCTATCTCAACGCATGTAAACATGGTTTCGGTGAATGCACTATACACAAGTTGTGGAAATTTTTCTCCCGGGAAAAATCGCAATCCAGGATGGACTACAACAATTTTTGCACCTATATCGCTTGCAAAGATTATTGTCTCTAATAATAGTTTTTCCGAAACATGTCTAATAGCTCTGTTAAGACTTGCAATGTTCACATTATAAAACGGAGCATGAACAAATAAAGTAAGATCATAATCTTCCGAAAGTTTCCTAATTTTTTGTCAGAGGGAATTATCAAGAGCTTCGAGGATAACATTAGGGGGCTCAACAATGATTTCAAGTCCTTCAAAATTGTACTTTTTAGCAATTTCAATAGACTTTATAATACCAAGGGGAAATGTTGCAGTCATAGAAAGAGCGATTTTCCACATGATATCACCATTATTTACGTGTTGCGAGAAACTCATTATGATTCTTTATCGTGTCTATCATTTAATATTTACAGAAAAATATTCCAAAAAAATTAATATGTGCAATAATTGTCATCGATTTTATCAGGTTTTGAGAAAAATTGAATTTAGATTTGTGTAAAATATACTTAAGGAATAGAACTCATGATTATGCTGATAATCCACCAATGAACGTCAATCCTTTATTAGTAAGCATGTAATATCTGCGAATACGCTTTCCAATTTTTCTCTTAATAGATGCAATTAAACCCAGTTCCTCCAATTCCTTCAAATGCTGATAGATTGTTGGTAATGTTAAGTTGATTCCAAACATTTTAAGTAGTTTCTGTTTTATTACATAACCATACATCGGTTGTTGGCTTAGTAGTTTCAATATCATTATCTTTGTATCTCCAAGTCTTGTCGGTTTGTATTTTTCAACAATTACTCTAGCAATATTCTTAAAGGATGTGCTGATAATATTCTCAATGACTGTTGGTGTCTTTATCGCAGAGCCGGTTATCAATGCAACAACTAAGTCATTCCTTTCAATTATATTTTCTTCCAGTAGTTTTTTCAAAGCAGCAATTGTAACAGCCGAGGCAGGTTCTGGAAGCAGTCCCTCCGTTTTTGCAATTAAACATAAAGCATTTATTGTTTCATTTTCATCTACGCTTATCGCAATACCATTTGTCTTTTTGAGAACATCAACAGCAAGTTCTAATAATAATGGTTTTTTAATTTCTATATCGCGAGCAATGCTTTTCAAACGCAAATTACTTGGTTTCTTGTTCCTAAATACTTGAACTATAGGATCCATCCCCTTTATCTGAACACCAACGAATTTTGGTAAAGTGTCAATTTTATCGCAGTTTAGTAATTCCATAAATCCTTTCCATAAACTATAAATCAGACTGCCGTGGCCCATGGGTACTATAATGAAATCAGGGATTTTCCAATGCAATTTCTCGGAAATTTCAAATGCTATAGTCTTTATTCCCTCTAAATACCATGGACTAGCGGGGGACGTAACATAATCATGAATAATTCTAGAGTTAGCATGAGCTAGAGCATCTACATAATCATTCACAATTTTCACATTCGCGCCATATAAAATCATCTGATAAACTTTTCCGAGATCTATATCTCGTGGAACATAAATTTCACACTCAATTGATGCTCTTGAGGAGTACGCGGAGATAGCAGCTCCAAAATCGCCTTGAGCAGCACATACAATTTTAGTAACATTTAATGATTTAGCACGAGAAATTTCTACGCTTGCTCCGCGATCAATAAATGAAAAAGTGGGATTTCGAGTTTCGTCTTTTAACATGATTTTAGCTCCGATTTCCTTGGACAATTTATCAGCAAATATAAGAGGAGTAAATCCTTCATTAAGCGTCACCAGAATAGGGAATTTTGGAAGAAGCGAATATCTCCACATTGATTTTATGTCTTCGTTCACAAGAAATTGCTCTTTAGAGTATATAACGTTAAGAATCCCACCACATACGGGACAAATTGGTGTTCTTATTTTTGGTGAAAATTCTGTTTTGCATTTAGTGCATTGTAATATGATTTGATTATACATTGATGTTTCCCTATATATAGGAAATAATCTACATAATAAGCTTTGAGAGATGCTATGATATTCTCTCATATGGTGATTAAATGAAAACAGACACTGTTTACGTGGTTAGGTTAGTTTCATATTCTGCGGTATTTATGGCAATAGTATTTATACTGACATACATGTTTGCAGTGTATACTCCTCCAACAATAGGATTCTTTAATATTGGCGAAATTGGTGTTTACTTATCTGGCTTAATTGGAGGACCTATTGTTGGAGCAATAGCTGGAGGTCTTGGTTCTGCAGCAGCAGATATCGCTTTAGGATATCCCCATTATGCTCCAGGAACACTGGTAATTAAAGCAGTAGAGGGGTTCTTGGTTGGATTCTTGTATCAAAAATTAAGAAAAGCGGGAATGTTTCGTCGTTTGCTTCCTTCGGTTGTAATAGCTATTGTTTTGGGTACGTTTACAGCATTATCATATCCTGAGGGAATAACATGGGTAATTGGTCCTGAGGAGGCTCTGGTAATTATTCATATACCTACTTTAGTAATCCTTGCTATATCTCTAGTTATTATTGGAATTTGCTTTGCTCTGGCTTTGTCTGGCAAAGAAAAGGCGATAATATTCATGTCTTGTATTATAGCAGGCATTGAAATGGTATTAGGATATTTTCTTTATGAAGCATATGTTTTAGGATTTGGCTTAGTAGCATTAGCCGAAATTCCAACGAATTTGTTGCAAATGATCGTTGGAACAATTGTGGCGGCACCAACAGTAATTACTTTAAGAGAGGCGGGAATAATTGTTGAAAGTCAGTAATTTGTATGTTAGATACAAAGGCGAAGAATTTTTTGCATTAGAAAACGTCTCATTTTCTGCAAAAGCTGGCGAACTTATTTTAATAGCTGGACCAAGCGGTAGTGGAAAGACAACATTAGCGAGGATTATTGCTGGGCTTATTCCGCATCTCTATCCAGCTGAGGTTAAAGGAGAAGTTGATATAATGGGCATTAATCCTATCACACAAGGTATCTCTAAATTAACGGGAATAGTTGGATTCGTGAGTCAGACGCCAGAAATGTTTACTACATCAATTGTTGTGATAGAAGAACTTGCCATGTCATTAATAAATAGGGGAGTTCCTCGAGACGAGATAATTGAAAAAGTAATGAGAGTAGCTAAATGGTTAAGAATTGAGGACTTACTAAATAAATCCATATTCGAGTTGAGTTCTGGACAAATGCAAAAAGTAACCTTAGCATCCATTTTGATGGACGATCCACTGGTGCTGGTTTTAGATGAGCCTTTGGCAAGGTTAGATAAGAAATCTTGTTTAGAAATAGCAAGAATTCTAAGAGAACTTGCGAATAATGGAAAGCTTGTTCTTGTTTTTGAACATCATCTTGACGAAATTCTTCCATTGGCAGATAGAGTTATTGTGTTAAACAAAGGTAGAATAATTGCAAATGCAAAACCACGGGATGTAGTTAAGTTGTTGTATAACATAGATATTCCTGAGATTAGTGAAGCATTCCTCCTAGCGAAGGAAGACTTTATTCCATTAACTGTTGACGAGGCGGAGAAATATGTTCGTTCAATTAAAAGACGTATGGTTTAAGTATTCTCACACAGATTGGATTCTTAAAGGAATTTCGATGAAATTTGGTCGTGGCATATTTGCTATAGTTGGTCCAAATGGTTCTGGAAAAACTACAATTCTTCGAGTAATTTGTGGTTTCCTTAAGCCAAGAAAGGGTTCCGTTTTTGTACTTGGAAGGAAAGTGCAATCTTACAAAGATGTAATTGGTAAAGTTATTTATGTTCCTACAAATCCAACCGTATTTGTCATTGGGCCTATCGTTTATAATGAATTTATGAAGATTTCTAAAACCTTGGGGCTTGAGAAATCTATTGATGAAATTTTTGAAGAACTAAATATTAAAGAATTGCGCAACAGGAGAATTTTTAATCTTAGCGAAGGACAACTGCGCTTAGTATCAATAGCATTAGCGGCTTTTTCTAAAGTTGATGTACTTTTATTGGATGAGCCAACGGTTGGTTTAGATAGAGTTTATAGAGATAAGATTATGGAAATCTTTAAGCAGATTAAAAATAAAGTGGTGATAATTGCAACAAATGATTTAAGACTTGCTACACGCGTAGATTATGTTTATGCAATTAATGAAGGACAGGTAATTTCGGAAGGAAGTCCTAGTAAAGTATTTTATGATAAAAAAGTCATTGAGGCAATTGGTGCACCGGAAATCGTGACATTTGCAAGGAGAATCGGGTTATCTGGTGTTTTAACACCACAACAACTAGCCAAAATTTTGAGGGAAATGTAATGTCATGGGTATTGAGAAATTTATCATACGCATTTCATTTCAGACGAGAAAATTCCGTAGCAGAGATTACACATCCGATACTTAAACTCGTTGGCTTACTCATCACGATTATCATCGCAGTTAGTGCAAATGTTAGTAATCTTATGATTTTATTAATCATCATACTGATTGAAGCATTGTATATTAGACGTATTAGAAATATATTTGAAATCAGCAAAGCAATGATGTTTCCTTTGTTTTTTGTTGGATTTTTCGCACTAATATTGTATGGGATTACTAAGGCACTTGAGCTTATTTTACGATTACTAGTGATAGGGTATGCGATAATTATTTTCATGACAACAACATTACCATCAGAATTAGCACAAGTATTTGAATCAATAGGAATTCCAAGAAAAATAATCATAATTCCAGAACTAGCATTGAGAGTAATTCCGTACATAGCATCTGATACGCAACAAGCAATTGAGAGTTTACTTCTAAGAAAGGAAATAAAGTTATCTCCAATACCGCGAGGAATTAGTAAAGTATTTGCAGCAGTTATAATGTCCGCAGTTAAAAGGTCGAATTTTCTTGCAGAAGCATTACTAGCAAAACACTATTTTCAAGGAAAAGGAACAAAATTCTATGAATTTAAAATTACGGTGTATGGAATTATTCAGTTAGTAGTCAAAATACTCTTTCTTATAGTAATAATGCTATCAATAAACCTGACAACAATGCTACTGAACGTGTTTACTCTTTTTTCAATAGCTAAATAAGTTCAGTTATGTTAATTAATATGTTTTTCAAAGTGCGGGGAAATTTCATGCATTACATAGTATTTTCTGAATTTAGATATAGCTTCGGTTAGACAAAATGAGTTATGTACTTGTTTTAGACCCACAGACAGGAATGGCTGGAGATATGTTTATAGCAGCATTGGTTAGCTTAGGCATTGACGTAGCCGATGCAATTAGGAAATTAAATGAGATTGCAGATATTGCTGTTAGGTATGAATCAGACGGTGTGATCATTGATACTAAACCGAGAATTCATGATGCAAGACACGATTTGATATTATCTCTCACAGAGAAGTATGCAAATATTCTTAATCTTAAGGAAAACTTTAAGGAAATGGCTCTTCAAATAGTTAAAATTCTAATTAATGCGGAAAAGAAAGTTCATGAAATCTTCAGAATTGGTCATGGTGATAGGTTACACGAAGCCGCGGACGTAATTGTTGATGCATTACTTAGTGCTTTTGCATTACAAAAGCTAAATATCCGCGAAGTTTATTGTTTGTCTCCAGTTTACATAGGTGGAGGAATTGTTAGATTTTCTCACGGAGTATTTGATGTTCCAGCACCAGCTACTAGATTTATTATTAATGAATATAATATTCCTGTTGAAAAAGGCCCAGTTAATGAGGAACTTCTAACACCTACTGGTGCAGCAATATTAGCGGCTTTGAATCCAGTTTATATTCCAAGAAGAGATTATAGGAAAAATTTTGAAGAAATTAAGAGAGGGCAAGGGTTAGGACATAAAAAGATTGGAATTCCGAATGTTCTAAAAGTGTATTTAGCCAAGAAGAGGGAAAATATTTTCAGAGAAAAAATAGTTCAGCTTGAGACTAATCTAGATGATATTTCCCCCGAAATTCTCGCAACGATTTTTAATGAATTGCCCAAGGCATTAGATATTCAAATAGTTGAGGGAATTGGAAAGAAGAACAGACCTACATTCATTGTGAAAATTTGGTGCTATCCAGAAGATGAGGAGACAATTGTCAAGAAACTCTTTAAAGTTACTGGTACATTAGGAATTCGTAGATATGAAGTAGAAAGATACGTTAAACCACGCTGGGTTTGTCTTAAAAAAGTAAGAATTGGAGACAAAACCTTCGTTATTCGCTTTAAAGGCAATAAACCAGAGTTTAGCGATCTCTTAAATATCTCTAAGAAAACAGGTTTATCAGTTTTAGAAATCCAGAGGAAGATTCTTAGTGGTGAAATCAAGGTGATTGAATGAACATGAGTAAAAAACTAAAGGTTATTAGAGATACATTTCATGGAAAAAAAGTTTTAGTTTTGCTTTCTGGTGGTGTCGATTCCTCAGTGCTTTTATATTTAGCTAAAAAATATGCAAAAGAAGTAATTGCGTTAACTCTTGTTTCAGATATTTTTAGAGGGGATCTAATTGAACGTGCGAAAAAATTTGCTAAGGAACTTGGAGTAAAGCATATTTTGGTGGATTTCCCAATACTATCATACGAAGAATATATTGCCAATACATCTATGCGATGTTATATCTGTAAGAGGAAAGTATGCGAATTAGCGAGAAAAATTGCCGAGGAAAATGGAATAGATATAATTGCAGATGGCACGAATTATTCTGATTTAAGTGACAATCGTCCAGGATTAATTGCATTAAAAGAGTACAATATTGTTAGTCCCTTTGTTGATGCTAAAATAAAGAAAGAAGAAATTCGTAAACTTGCAAAGGAATTAAATATCGAATGGTATAATGATCCTCCAGAATCATGTTATGCGACGAGAATAATATATGGAAAAATCACTAGAGAGCGAATTAGAAGAATTGCAAAAGCAGAGGATTTTCTTAGGAAAGAATTTAAACTAAAATTGGTTAGGGTGAGAGATCATGAAGAAATTGCACGAATAGAATTATCCCTAGACGATATTCATAAACTAAGTCCTACAGATTTTCCTAAGATTGTCAAAAAGATTAAATCACTTGGATTCAAATATGTAACACTAGACTTAGCGGGATACCATAGCGAAATACTTAACTCTGAAAAACTAGTTAGAGACAAAATTCCATGCATTGCAAAGAAAAAAGCACGTATTGCTAGTAAAGATGAAGTATTTGTTTTCCTAAAGCGAAAATTAATTGAAGAAGCACATGAATTTTACCGCAATCCTACTCTTGAGGAATTAGCAGATATGTACCAAGTTATTGAAGAGATTTTACGTATGAAAGGACAAACGTTTGAATCTCTCATCGAATTTAAAAAGAAGAAAGCAGTAGAAAGAGGAGCATTTAGCAAAGGATATGTGATTAAAATAGAAAATTGATTCATTCAATAGACCAGAATACTAATTACAAATAGCACACATATCACTTAAATTGTAATCACTCGTGCGAGTATGAACATTATCAATGAGAACATCAAAATAACTAGTCATTAAAAGCAAAGAGAGTCTCCTGTCTAGTGCATCAATTCTCTTATCTAAATTCATTATTCTCTAATCAACGTACGAAATTATCTCAGGCCTAATTCGATGAGTCTCATTCACAAGTGCATTAATACTATTCCTATTCGCCAGAATCTCACTTCTCAACTCCCTTATATCATTCTTAGTAGCCACATTAGGAAGCAATGACTAAAGTAAGAAATGCTTCAACTTAGGATCAACAGCAATCTCAGAAGCAATCATTTTCAAAACATGCTTCTTCTTAAGAAACTCCATCACCTTTTCTTAAAAGTCCAAAGCTCATTTGGTTTCAAAAATTAGCTTTAATGTCTATTAGGACTAGAAAAAGTCTTGGGAAAACACTATAATCATTCATCAAATCAGATGCACTCTTCAATATCTTATGGAAAATTTTTCTTCCCTCTAGCAAGATACTTCAGACGTGATGAAAATGAAGATTTGCATAGTTTATGACACCAAAAGGCAGAGAGGTGCCACAGTACACATTGTTCAGTGGATGTTAGAAGAACTCAAGAAAATGTCAATCAACGCGGATGCAAAAAGAGTTGACGAAGTAGATAGCTTTGATTACGATGTGTTCATCGTAGGATCGCCGATCTACTACGAAAAACCCATGAAGAGCGTGGTAGATTTTCTGCAGAAGAATAAGGACAAGCTATCCTCAAAGAAAGTAGCGGTATTTATCGTTTGCCTCGCAACTAGTTTAGGAAAACTAGCTAGTTGGTATGTAAAGAGAAGATACCTAAAGCTGCTTGAGAAGAGCGCAGGGAGATCCTTAGTCAAGAGTGGCGTGTTCAAAGGTTGGATAAGGAAACCAAATTACAGTGAAAGAGAAAGAGTAATTAAGTGGATAAGGAAACTTATATCAAGCATTTACGCCAGGAATTAGTTACAATAAAAACATCTCTAGAGCTTTAGATTCTACTATGAATTTGTCCACAGATTATGGCTATTAAATACATTCCTTTCTCTAATCAAAATGCTAACCATGGATTTTGAAAGGCTTTTTGGTTGTTTTTGGTTTTTCCTTATGCTTTTTGGTGATATTTAGTGAAGCACTGTGTATATTTATGGCTGATTTATGGGCTAGTTTGGTAATTTTGTGACCGATTTTGGACGCAATTAGGATCAACTATAAAAATGTCTCAATTTAATTTAATAAGAGTAGAATTCTTAACTGTTTGTTTTTACTATAAATGAATACTGCATATAAATCTTTAATACTAGATTTAATGTATTATACATGGGTGTAGTAATTATGTGTGGAAAGCAGAAGGTAACAAGTATACGAATAGATTCGGAGCTATGGAAGCGTGCTAAGATTGTTGCAATTGAAGAAGGTATAACCTTAAGCAAGTTAATTGAAGAAGCATTAAATGCTGTAATTGGATGGAAGTTTCTCTTTAGCGATCTGAGCTTAGATATAGATGAGGAAATTCTAAAAAAGATGATTGAAATGCGCCAGCATGGCGAGCTTCCTTTTGTAATAACTTCAGAGAAAACTGCTGTTAAAATTGTTAAGGAGGGAAGAGATAGATGTCTGTAATTTACATTGATACAAATATTATTATTTCATGTTATAAACCTCGGGATCCCATGTATAAAATAGCTAATGAGCTATTTAAACGTGATTTTGAATTCATAATATCACCAATAACACTCGTAGAGTTGTACTCAATTTTATCCAGAATAAAACCATTTCTTAAGCTTAAGAAAGAACTTAAACAAGCAAGCATTGGGACAATTGTAGCATTCATTATTCATGACTGCCATTTAAAAATATTAGCGAAAGGATTCTTGTTCAGATTATCACTATTTAAAACCACCTTTAGAATTCCACTTGAGTATCACTTAGCAATGAAATTCTCGGAAAAATTACAATTAAAAACTCTAGACACGCTACATCTCGCGTACGCATACATGTTGAGAAATGAAATTGATTATTTTGTGACTAGTGATGATGATATTCTCGCAAAGAAAGAGAAAATCAAGAATTACTTAGGGATAGAAGTTAAAGAACCTTCCGAATTGTTAAAGTAGATTGCGCAATAAGAATTCATTTTAGTTTTATCTAAATTAAACATTATGATTACTAGTTAGTTTTAAATAGTTCATACACATAAGATAAAACAATTTGAATAGAATAAATAATGAAGTACTATTCTAAATAGTAATCACACGAGCTAATACAAACATCATTAATGATAGCATTAAAATCATGAGCCACTGGAGCAGGGAAATTCTTTTATCCAAAGCATCAATTCTTTTATCAAGCGCATCAATCCTCTTATCCAAATCTGAGATTCTTCCTTCAACATACGAAATTATCTCATGACGCGCTTGGTGAATCTCATTCAAAAGCATGTTAATACTATTCCTATTCGCCAAAATCTCACTCCTTAGTTCGCGCCTCAATTCTCTTATATCATCCTTAGTAGCAACGTTCGGAAGCAGAGACTGAAGAAGAAAATGTCGCAGTTCAGGATCAACAGCAATCTCTGAGACAATCATTTTCAAAACACGCTTCTTCTTGAGAACTTCTATCACTTTTTCTTCAAAATCACTCATGTATACACCAAAATCAATATAATCATTAAGGAATATAAAAGGAAATACCTAATCAATTGTCGTTATTTTCTAAAGCTTTATTCATCAATATTCAACTTATATTGATCTTGTGGAAGTTTTTAAAAATTTCTTTATTTGGTGCTTTATGAAGATTGCTTATGCTTAATAGTTTGTTTCTGGTTCCCAAGGAATGTTGATATCCTAATGAGTTTAGAGTTTAGGAATTTGCGTTTTGACTAAAAGTTAGGGCATGCTTAGTTAATTTCAGAATAAGTGAGTATTTTGTTAAAATTTAGAGGTTGGATGGGTTGCGTGATAATAGTCTGTATAAAAAAAATTGATATTCTAAATTTTGATAACATTTCGGTCGTTTTATCAGTGATTATCGGAGAATAAAAATGAAAGACAAAGTGGCATCCGCTTTGAGATTTCTTTTCTTTATGGGATTCTACTTTCTTAGTTTTATGTTAGTTTCATTTGTTATTACTATAATACTCGCGTGTTTATTGAAGTTCCATGTGAGCAGATTCTTAAGATTCCGACATCCTTAACTAGTCCTCTTGCTATTCTCGCGTTTTTTCATGATTCTTGGAGCTTCGTGCATATTCTTTAGTATACTACTAGTAGATATTTTGAAAAAATGGAAATTCCTAGAAGCGAGTGCAATTCTTAGAAAAATGGCCGTTATGACTTAGCAACAATGCCAACAATATTTGCATTTATTATTCCGTTTATAGTTTGGCTCGAATTTACTGATGGTGGAATGATTTTTGTTCCAATATTAGAAACAATGCTATTGCTATACATTACGATGCAAATTGAGAAAAATATTTCTTAAACAAAGATTCTCAAAAGAATAAATTGCTTTCAACGACATTGAATCATAATGAATTTTTGAAATAATTTATCTAAAAATCTCTGTTTGTTAATTATTAATTCTGAAGAAAATGAGCTAAGGTTTGATGCAAGGTATTTCTCATTTTCTAGAAGAAATATGAGTGGAATAAGGGATTTAGGAGATTAGAAGATGCAATAAAGGAATTCCTCAAGCAACACTATTATAATGATCAAGTATCTGAGTAAATTTTGAAGCCTCTAGTATTCAAAATAGTTCATAAGGTGTATTGAAAAGATTATGTACTTGAACTAACCTTAAGTTTCCTAATAGTCAATGCTGCGAAATATCCTGCACCAAAGCCATTATCAATATTAACTACAACTACTCCAGGAACGCATGTATTTAATGCAGATAGTAATGATGTTAATCCGCTTAAGTGTGAACCGTAACCAACACTAGTAGGAACGGCAATTACTGGCGCATCAATTAGTCCAGCTACTACTGAGAAGAGAGCGGAATCCATTCCGGCGCAGACAATGACAATATCGGCTTTATAGATTTTATCTAGGTTATCAAAGAGACGATGTATTCCAGCTACTCCAACATCATAAATTCTTATCACGTTTGTACCAAAGAATTCAGCAGTAATTGCTGCTTCTTCTGCTATAGGAATATCTGCGGTGCCTCCTGTGACAACGGCAACTAAACCTTTTTTCTCAATTTTTCTATTCTCAATGGTTATGATTCGAGCTACTTTATGATATTTTACATTTGGAATATCTGACAATGCACGAAAAACATCCTCGCTGGCCCTAGTTATCATTACATTTTCCCTTGTTTCTAACATAGTAAGCACGATTTTCCTAATTTGATCAGGAGTCTTTCCTTGCGCGAATATGACTTCGGGGAATCCTCTGCGGAAGCTTCTGCTAATATCCACTTTTGCAAAGAACAAATCCTTGTAAAGTAGCCAGCGTAGTGTTTTTAGTGTATCTTCAAGAGTAATTTCTCCTTTCTTGAATTTGATTAAAACTTCCTTAATATTCAACAAGAATCACCAAGTATTTCTAATGAGGATACACTTATAATATGTGGAGTTTATTGCATTATCAAATCATTAGTTAGGGAGGATATTAATCATGAATATACTTTTCAGATGATAATTTTATTTTGAACAAAGATAAAAAAATTATCTTATTTCTTCTTTTACAATTTTACCATCTCTTAGATGTAGAATTCTGTGGGCAAATTCCGCAACAAGTGGATTATGTGTCACAACAACAGCAGTGGCGCCTTCATTTATTACTACTTCTCTGAAAATTTTCATTACTTTTTTGCTATTTTCTGTATCTAATTCTCCCGTTGGTTCATCAGCAAGTATAATGCTTGGTTTATTAGCTAAGGCTCTTGCAATTGCTACTCTTTGCTGTTCTCCTCCACTTAGTTCACTAGGTCGATGATGCATTCTATCTTCTAATCCAACGAGTTTTAACAAATATTTTGCACGCTTTAGTCTTTCCTCTCGAGGAACTCCGGCGAGGATCATGGGTAATTCGACATTTTCTAACGCTGTTAGTACGGGCAATAGATTATGAAATTGAAAGACAAATCCTATTTTCTTTCTTCTCAGTTGTGTTAGCTCTTTCTCACTTAATTTAGTGACATCTTGTCCTTCAAGGAAAACTTTTCCTTTAGTTGGTTTATCTAATGTTCCGATGATATTAAGGAGCGTTGTTTTTCCGCTTCCGCTTGGACCCATTACACATACAATTTCTCCCTTTTTGACTTTCATATTTACTCCGCGCAATGCGTGGATTTCTATTCTCCCAAGACGATATACTTTATGGAGGTCTATGGTCTCAATGATAGTCTCCATATTTGTGACCGTAAGACTTCACAAAGATATATGTTTTCACACTATTAAAGCAAATCGTATTACAGAATTCTCTAAACTTCATTCTTCTCGCTAAAATAATGCCTAAAGAGTAAAAGTTCATGTATCATGTTCTCAACGAAGACGATATTTATGATCCAACTAACGAAATATCAAATCGATGATGGAACATGTTTTTACAAGAAATTGTAAAACTGTGAAAATATTAGAAGAACTACTTAAAATTATTTTGTGAATTCTGCGGAGTAATGAGTGAGACTAATGACATTAGCTATTTTCAAAATAGCACTAAGAAATCTTACAAGAAGGAAATTCAGAACAGGAATTGCAGTTTTAGCAATAGTCTTGGCAGTATCGCTTTATATGTCTCTAAGTATAATATCTTACGCCACTTTAATGGCGTCTTTGCAGGCATTCACGGAACACATTGGTGATTTTGATATTCTAGTGTACAAAACAAAAGGTAGTCCTTTTTTCAATGCAACTAATGTCACAAGTATTCTTCAGGGCATTGATGGTATTAGTGTTATTGGAACAAGACTACTTTTTGGTGCATTAATAGTTCTTGAAAACGCATTCATTCGAACAGTTGTTGTTGGGTTAAATCTCTCCCAAGAATCGAATATTGGATATATTGAGTTGGTCTCTGGAAATATGATTCTGAGTAATAATCGTTGTCTTGTTCTCTTAACAATTGCGGATAATAAAATACGGCCAAATCAAAACATAACAATTGCTTACAAAGATATAAATGGAAATATAAGAACGGCGAATTTAACAGTATCTGCTATTATTAATCAGCATGGCAAATTGCCTTCAGATATAAAGAGTGCAATATTCATTGATATTACTGATGCTCAGCGATTATTTGGATGTAATGATTCGGCAAATATGATTTTTATTAAACTAAATCCAAATATAATAAATCCATTTAACATTGATGAAAGCGTAAAAAATATTATTGAAGTGTGCGAAGAAATACAAACAAGACTCGGGTTTGAGTATTCTGTTACTCCAATAAAAGCGCTAACTTTAGAAACAGTTGGTGAGAATATAGAATCACAGAGAACTATGTTGAATGTTTTTGTGTCGATTACGGTGATAATGGCAATCCTATTAATAATTATGACAACCACCATGAATTTAAACGAAAGAATTCGGGAAATTGGAATACTTAGATCGCTTGGAGCATCCAAGTTGGATATATTCCTAAGCTCCTTAGTAGAAATAATCATTATTGGTATAATAGGCGGAGCTATTGGAATTTTAATGGGGATTTTTGTTTCGGGGCATTTATCTGAAATCCTAATTCCTCCTGGATTACATGAATTTGTTACGGGAAATTATTATGCTTTTATGAACCCAATGGACATACTATATGCTATTCTACTTGGAGAAATTGTTGCACTAATAGGCGGACTTTATCCCGCTATAAAAGCAAGCAGAATTTCACCTATCGAGGCACTACAACCGACTGCGCGCAGAGTTAAGTACTTGGAAGAAATCGAGAAACGAATATCCCCA
Source organism: Candidatus Njordarchaeota archaeon (assembly GCA_029856635.1). Lineage (GTDB taxonomy): Archaea > Asgardarchaeota > Njordarchaeia > Njordarchaeales > JAHKLH01 > JAHKLH01. The sequence goes on along the minus strand of JAHKLH010000016.1, from coordinate 449 downwards.
GAAGCCACAAATAAAGGACTAATTTCTCTCGGAATTGGCATATTTGGAACTGCAAGTCTATTTATTGTAGTGTTCCCAGTAATTAGCACATTTGGTGAACCTGGAATTATATTCGTTACATTTTTCTTAATGTTAATAATCTTATTGGTCAGCATTCTTCTTGTATCGTCTGGTGTGTTCCCATTACTAGTTAAGGCAATCGAAGCAATATTAACACCAATAGGAAAAATATGGGGTCACATAGCAAGGGGAAATATCCTTAGATATAAGCATCGGGCTTTACTAATATTCTTTATGCTCTCTCTTTCAGTTTCTTCATTATTTTTAGTTAGTATTTTAGTAAATACGCAAGAAAAAACAATAGAATTATTTATTAATGTTCAATCTGGTGCGGAAGATGTTTTATATGCTCGCGAACCAGTACCAGAAAAAATTACAGAAGCATTGTT
>JAHKLH010000159.1 GCA_029856635.1 Candidatus Njordarchaeota archaeon | reverse complement strand
TGCTCTAAAATTATTGCGCATAACTAATTCTGGCGAGGAAGAATTTGAAAAATTAGCAGAAGAATTCGAAAAAGAACTAATAATGACGATTCGAATTAGGTCTTCACGCAAAAGAGATATTGACATATTGCGAGAATTTAATATGAAATTAGAGAAACTTTATAATCAGGGGCTTATTTCTAGGAATGATTTGCAGCGACTTTCTCTGAAATTATTGCGTATAACTAATGCTAGCGAGGAAGAGTTTGAAAAATTGGCAGAAGAATTTGAAAAAGAACTAATGGTGTTCGAAAAGTGAGTTTCGAGCGTGTTGGGGAAGAAATTTTTGACATACTATTTAGGAGAATTCTCGAGTGTAATCACATAAATTATATTCCAAATTTCAAAGGAATTGATTATCTAATATCAAGAGAATTAATCTTTGTTGAATTAGAAGACACTGTTCATGAAATATATAATGCAACATACCAAATGCTTCGTAATATCATTCCTATAGCTCAACTATACTATGCACCCATAGTTATTGCAATACCAAGACCCGAATTGCCAGAACTCCTTTTGTCGCCACTTGCATACTTCTTTAGAAAAACAAGTGGTTTTAATGTTAGAAGAGAATTGTGGATAGTCTTGTCTGAACGCAAATTGATTAAAATCATCGAGAGTAAAGTGACTCCTTCAGAAATATTAAATTCAATCTCAAGAATCATTGAGATTAAATTAGATAAACAGGGAAAATTAACAGAAAAATTTGCAAAGAGGCTAATAAATGAACTAAGAAAATACACTTAGTCTTTGATAACTATTTCAAAATCCTATATAATCTCACTTATTAGAATCTTCCTGGTGAACTATATGAGTAAGATCGCTTGGGATATTTCACATAAAGAGTTTACCATAGAGGATCACTATTACTTTTCAATTTTGAAGAAAAAATTATCTAAAATTGGTGCTATTGTATCCGAGATCACGAATTTTAAAGAAACAACAAAGTTTGACATTCTTGTATTAAATTATCCTGAGAAATCGTTTACTTTAGATGATGTTAAATTAGTAAAACGCTTTATGGAGCAAGGAGGACGAGTAATTGCATTAGGATATTATAATAATGAAGATTCAATTGCAGATACAATAAATTCACTAGCTGAGCACTTTGGACTGAAACTAATGGACGATGAAGTTACAGATAATGTGAATAATATCAATGATGACAAATATTTCGTTGTTACATCAAAAGTAAAAGCATTTAATAAGAATGTTAAAAAAATTCTAATGCCTTGCACAGCATCGGTAAAAATATTAAGCAATAAAGGTTTTCCGATAGTAATAGGGGAAAAAACGGCGAAAACATCATCTGGAAATGACCCAATTATTGGTGCGAGAGTCAAAATCGGAAAAGGCGAGTTCATTTTATTAGGCACATGTGTTTTCTGGGATAACTATTCAATAACCAAGTTTGATAATTTACAATTTTCACTTAATTTACTCACATTATAGAAGTCATTCATCGTCATTTTCGCTCAGACTTCAGAAGTCCTGCCCGATCATCACCACATCAGGAGGTGGGCGTGTCATCATCTAAAAATGGTAACTTATCAATAAAATTTATTAACATTAGTTTGAGAAGCATCAAATTTATGATTTTCTTGTAATTGCTCTTGCGACTCTACATTTAGTGACATGTTTTCTATACTCTCGATTTTTGATTGCATAAATTCTTTTATATACTGATGCATGTACTCTCCTTGGGATGCTCAACATTATTTGTGTTTTGAGACCGTAAATATATCGCTTTATGCTTGTCATCATTTCAACATATTTCTTTTCTTCATCGAGTTCTCCTTCTATTGTGTATCCTCTTAGGAGAGATAATGAAATAGTTCCAAGCAAAAACGAGAGAACGAATATAAAATCAAGTCCCCTCAAGTCAACGATGAAAATAACAATGGGTTGTGATAAATGGAAACTAAAAGTTAAACTAAGTTCCATGTATCTGAAAGGAATCGACATTAGAGCACCCAAAAAAGATCCAGTGGATGCACCAAATGAAATGGATATATTATTTAATGAAAGTGCATAGGTAGCTCTTTTGCCTCTTGCTAATTTGAAAGCAATGAGATTTGATGATAAGTTAAGGCCACCCATAGTCGTGCCAATGATTATATGTATTATCAGTACTAAAAACAATGAGAAGATATGTGGATCAGGTAGGGTTGTAAAAGGCCATAATAGTAGTGCTGTGAATATAAGTGATGCAGAAAATCTCAATACGGGTTTTACTCCATATTTATCAATTAAGTAACCCCATTTAGATAGAAACAAGATAGTAAAAAGTTGACTTATCATATTCATGCCAAAAATTGTGATGAGATTAAATTTTAAAGCTGTTAACATGTAATATACAAAGAATGGTAATGAAAGATTCATGGCTAAGCTCAGAAGAAATATTGCTTCAAAGTGCTTTCTTAAATTTTTTTCCTTAAGAAGATGCGCCAAGATCCTGCCAGATAATGGCTCAGATCCTTTAAATTTAGGCTCTGGTATATGCGCTAAAAAGTATACGCCTATTAAACCAATTACTGACCCAAGTAATATTATGTATCCATACGATGTAACAGAGTTTTTTCCTAAGGATTCAAGATATATAGTAGCACAAAGACCAATTATTCCTCCAATAAGTAAAGATAATCGCATTCTTGATGCAAAGTATCTGCCTCTAATTTTGCTTGGAACAAAGTCTAACATCCAATAGTTAAAAGCGCAGTTTGAGATATTCATTATGATATAAAATAGTGCAAAACTAATGAGAATTAGTGAGACATCAATCATAGTTTTTGATATTATAATAAGCGCTAGAATCAAAAGATTAGTTCGAGCAATAGTTGAAAAAACGACAGAAACTCTTTTTCTGCCATGGAATTTATTCATTATGTTAAGTGCTAATAATTGAGAAAAACTAGCTAGTGATGCTAATGTAAATAGCAATCCCACGTGAAAGCTTGTTCCACCTATTATTAATATGAGTGGTGTAATAAATGTGCTACTTATTAAGATACCCAATGCTTGACTGAATACTCCATCTAGTTTCAAGTAATTTAATCCTCTTAGCAATTCCCTACGTTCGTTTGTATCTAAATATCCTACGCCCTCGTCCAATCAAATGTTCCTCTATAGTCTAGAGATATTCACAGTATCAAAATATATTTATTTTTTTCAAGGTGGTAATTATTGCTATTTGATAGTTCTGGTTCTATTTGAACAGTAAATTCAGGGAGTTCAAGTGTATGCTACACTGAAAATAAGGTTATGGTTAGATTATATGCAAAATCTTGAAATAGACTAGGTTTTTAAGAAATTCTTAAAGTTATGTTATATTAGGGAATATTCGTGAAAAAGGAAGATGATCCATCATATCGAAGAAGTATTATTCTAGTTTCCTTAGTATTGATTCTGAACATTATCATTTTAGGTATAAAATCGTATCTCTACTTTTTGACTATATCTATTGCGGTTCTAGCATACATTTTCGATACGGTCGTTGATATAATGAATGATTGTTTATCTATAGTTGGCTTAAAAAGATCGAGAATTCCTCCAGACAAGGATCACCCTTACGGACACTCAAAATATAATGCATTCGTTGCAACAATCATTGCTACATTCGTAATTGCAAGCACGTTTGAAATTATTAGAGAAATATTCATAAGAATTACAACTCATACATTAAGTATTCATATTGATTCATTAATAGTATCCTTGCTTTGCCTTCTAGCAATCGTTTACACTGTAATTGCATACATACAATACACGTTTTCTAAGCAGTACAAGAATATAATAATAGAACTAAGCGCACTACGTTACATAACGGATCCAATATTTACCATCGTTGTTTTAATTGGAATTCTCCTGGCATCTATTGGTCTGTGGTGGGTGGATATTTTAGTGTCTATTGTAATCATTTTAGTAATTCTCAAGAAGGCACTCGAGGCTCTAGAAAAGTCATCAAAAATATTGCTTGATGTCGCAGTAATTAGTCCAGAGAAACTCAGAAAAGATATTCTCAAGGCATTTAAAGGAAAAATCATAGACTGTATTGATATTTATTCTCGAACGGACGGTGAAAATATTTTCCTAGAACTGACTCTTGTGATGAATAAAAATCTAAGCTTAAAAGAAGCCGACAAAATTGCAGATGAAGTTGAAGTATTCATAAGAAAGAGGTACAGACAATATCGCTTTGCAAGAATTTTAATACATCAAGAAGCTTTGGAATGATCTCGAAATTTCTAGAAGAATAAAGTAATTTTACTTACAATATTACCTTTATTAATTTTTGCATAACAATTTTTTATTATTTGTTTTGTTTGGTACATTG
>JAHKLH010000158.1 GCA_029856635.1 Candidatus Njordarchaeota archaeon | reverse complement strand
TAATGCTTCCTCAATGATTCTTGAAATTGCTCCTCTTTTGCCACCGTATTTCTTAAAGGCGGCTTCTCTTAATAATTTCTCAACATGATCGCTAATCTTTATGGTTATAATTCCCATAAAAACACCAAAAAATATATTTAAATAATTAAATAAATATATAAGTAAAATATTGTAATGTAAGCAATTTTGGAAGTTTAAGGAATTAAGATTTAAGTAATAATCAATAATGCTACTTAACACTTTGTAACTCTTAAAAATAGTTAAATAAACACTACTTTCTTAATATTTTCTTGAGCTTTTCAGCAACATCTTCTAATCCAAGTTTCTTAAGTGCTTCCTCAGTAGGAATGCCGTTTTTATCCCATCCTCTGAGCTCATAGTACCAATCAAGGAGCTGCTCATAGACTTTCTTATCAAGGACTTTTCCAGCAACAATGCCCTTAGTTGGAGGAACCTCAAACCATTTGCGTGGTGCATAATCGTATTCCCTTTTCCAGTGTCCATATTCACGAACCCAAAATGCACGAATGAGAGCATAAATTCTATCAGCAATTGTCCAGAAGTCTTCTAAGGTCATTTCGATTCCAGTAACAGCCTTGAAGAACTTAGGATAGTATTCTAGTGGATAGCCGAGTTCGATCCATGGTAGTCTACACACAGTTAAGAATTCAAACATACCTCCTCTGATTCTTTGGAATTCAATCACCTTTGCGGGTTTAGCTTTGTCAACTTTTTCACGACCATAGCGCATTTCCCATGAAATAACCCAAGCACTTTTATGGTGTGCTCCAATTTCACTTGTACCGTAGGCAAGAGCCATTGCTGGTGCATAATGACAATCATATGCCGATACTTCTAGTCCTTTAACATGCATTGCGTACTTTGGTGCTTCTCCTCCAATTATTTCAGCCATTCTTCTTACTCCCTCAGCCAATAAGTTTCCAAATCCTTTTCTGTAGGTTATCATTTCTAAGAGCTTTGCAACTAATTCTGGGTCTCCCCACCTTAATTCAAGCCCGCCAGTTATTGTCTTATCGATTATTCCGCGCTGATATAGTTCGATTGCAAATCCTATTACGTTTCCTGCACTGATTGTATCAATTCCATACTCATCGCAGAGGTAGTTTAACTTAATTATCCAACTCATGTCTCCTACTCCTACATTTGATCCAAGCATTATGACATTCTCATAATCTAATTCTCCAAATACAGTTTCAAATCCCTTCGTTTTACCTTTGCATATGTTTCCACATGGCATTGGACATGAGAAGCATGCTTTTCTCACTACCTTATACATTTTCTCCATTGCCTCGCCTCCAATGTCAAGTGCTTTATCGAATACGCCTTCGCTGTAATTATACGTCGGAAGGGTCGCGTTCTCTTGACACCATTCTACCGTCATCATTGTTCCTTGAGCAACCCACTTCTTGTATCCTGGCTGCTTTTGTAGGAATTCTATCGATTCTTTCATTAACTTTAATAGTTCTGTCTTGTCTGCAATTGGAATGTCCTTCCATCCTTTTGCAACAAACGCTTTTAAGTTCTTTGAACCAAATACGGCACCAATTCCTGGTCTTCCTCCTGCTCGTCCAAATTCAGAGATTACTACGGCATATCTCACTAGGTTTTCTCCTCCAGGACCAATTACTAATGTTCCTGCATCCCATCCGTGTTCTTTTCTTAAGATTATGTCTGCTTCTATTGCCCCCTTACCCCATAAGTGTGAGGCATCTTTAATTTCTACAGCATCAGATGTTATGTACAAGTAAACGGGTTTTTCTGCACGTCCCTCAACAATTACGGCATCATAGCCACACATTTTAAGCATTACTCCTATTCTCGATCCTATGTTACCGTCTCCATAACCATATGTTAACGGTGATTTCGCGGCTACAACAACTTTTCCGCTACTTGGTAAAAGTACTCCGGTGAGAGGTCCTGTTGCAATAATTAATTTGTTTCCAGGAGATAGTGGATCTGTTCCCGGCAATAGTTCATCCCACAGAATCTTTATTGCGAATCCTCTGCCGCCAATCCAATTTAATGCCAAATCTCTATCAAGTTTTTGTTCTTTGATTTTCTTCTCAGTCAAATCAACTCTTAAAATTTTTCCAACCCATCCTCCTTTCCACTTCATGTTTCTCACCTCATTTTACTAATTTCAAAGCGCCCATTGGACAGTACGTAGTACACGCACCACAAGCATCGCATATTAGTGGTGCTTTTAGCTCAGGATGTATGAAGATCGCATTAAATGGACATGCATTCTTGCAATTAAGACAAAGAATACATTTCTCCTCATGAACAATTATCCGCCCGTCTTTCTTCTCAAGAGCACCAGTTGGACAAACTGCTACACATGGTGGATCTTCACATTGTCTACAGACATGAGCAATGTGTCGTGTGTAGTTCTTTCCGAATTCAGTCACGATACGAATTCTTGCTTTTTCTATGTTTAGTACGCCTACCTTTACTAAACTACAAACTTGCTGACATATTTGGCAACCAGAACAAGCACCAGGATTAAATTCGATGCGAGGCATTGTTAATCACAATCCTTAGCTATTATTTTAACATATATTTTTAATACTGATTACATACACCAAAAACTCGTTATCAGATTTGAAAAAGCACTAAATAAATTAGTTTATATCTGCTAAATGTTACATATATAATGTGGAAATATATTTGTAAGTATTATTGTCATGAATGAATTCATCATGGGATCTCATGAGGCGGATTTGAGTGAATTCAAAAAATAATTGATTTTTTAAACGATTTAGCTAGTAGTGTAAAATCATTAAAACTCATGAGCGTATTTTTCGAATGATTCTTAGCTCAATCATTTCAACATCATTTCTGTAAGTTAATACAATGAAAAACCAAATAATTCCTGATAAAAACCAGGATAAAGATACGATGGCTAGGCCCCGAGAGAAACTATTATACTTATCAATAAGTAGACCACATACAATAAGTCCTAATGCTCTACCTATGTTCTCTATTTGAGTAAGCAATCCGCGTGTGAAAGCACGTGTTTCTGGCAGGTTAACATCAGTAATGATATTGTTAACTATTGGACCAACTTGTGCTGATATCAAAGGAAATATTAATGAAACGATTATAAAGACGAAAATTTCTGGTGATGTAACAAACGAGCATGCTAATGTTATGAAAAATGATTGGATATCTGTCACGTTTATTTTAGGTAAGTTTATGTTAATCAATGCTTGGAACAATGCTGCGTACGTAAGTGTTAAAAATCCGGCGCTTATAGGCAGAAAATCTAATTGACCCCTTTGTCGTATTAAATCAAATATCTGTGAAATTCTTGGTGCCAACAAGTATGATGCATTTGATATTGCAATGAATAAGGAAACAAACAACATATCTGTCTGCATTTTTTCTGCAATCGCATGAACAAAGAAAATTGAGAAGGCTCCCCAAGGTAAACTGCCAAAGAATCCCTGGAGAATTAAAAGAATATTTGTCTTGTTTCGTATAACCTCAAGAACATCTTTTCTACTAATTCTAAGAACAAGCTCCTTTTTTATGAGCCTCAATTTTTTCACGTACTTTTCTGTTTCTCCTCGAGTTGGTTCCTTTATCAGAAATGCAACACCCGATGCAATAAGCTGAAAAATAGCAATTATTCTCAAGGTTGTACGCCAGTCAACAAAGCCCTTTAAAATAAGCGAAAATGCATACCCTAAGGCGGTTCCAAGAGTACTTATCATAGAAAGAGCCATAAACATAACAATTCGTTCTCCAGCACCATGAACATCCGAAACAAGTGACACTAGAAATGGAACTATTACTGCTAGAAATATGCCAGTTAAGGTTCTATAAATAGCATACTCTATTGCATTTGTTGCTAGCGATGTTAAAAACACCAAAATTCCAGCAATTTCCAATGAGGCGAATAAAACAAGTTTTCTTCTTTGGACATAATCAATTATTACTCCCCATACAAGTGTTAAGGTTCCAAGGGCGATGAGAAAAAGTCCCTCACTAAATCCAAGTGCGAAGTATGAGCCAATAGTTCCTCTAATCTCTTTTGCAAAAAATATGATTGCTCCTGTAGTTAGTGCAGAGCTTGCTACAATAAATGCGAGGAGAATATCATTATATGTTTTAAGTCCAAATTTAGATGAGAAAAATTTGATAGTATTTTTTAATTGTTGTTTCACTATAATCTCCAAAGGATTATAATTCAAAAATTCTACAATAGTGTAATTATTCCGAGTAACCAGAGTCCGAATAGTAATAATAGAGCTAAGAGACCTAGTACTCCAGCAACTGCATAGTAATTTACGAGTCCGGTTTGTGGTCTTCTAAACAGATTTGATAAATGAACGCCAAGCCACGCTAGTCCTCT
>JAHKLH010000157.1 GCA_029856635.1 Candidatus Njordarchaeota archaeon | reverse complement strand
GATCTAATTTATCGAGGACTAGAAATAGCATCTGGAGCCCAACGTGAGCATAGGTATGATGTTCTAAAACAACAAATCGTTGAAAAAGGATTAAGACCCGAGGCGTTTGGATATTATCTTGCAGCATTTAAATATGGAATGCCTCCACATGGTGGTTTTGGATTAGGATTAGATAGATATACTGCACGCATTCTTCAAATCGAGAATATCAGGGAAGTCATTCTTTATCCTCGCGATCCGCTCACATTAGAACCCTAACAAATGATCTCTTCTTATTAACTTTACTTAATTCTTTCTCACGATAACATTTTTGAATGCTATTTTATTATATTGGGATGACTAGAATGTCATCAGAAAAGAAAAAGAAGAAAAAGCCAAAAGGGTTGTATCTTCCTCCAAGTGGAGCAGGGCTTCTTCGATTTGGTGAGGAAGAAGAAGCAGGATTCGTCAAGTTGGAACCTAAGGTGGCATTGTTTTTTGCATTTCTGTTTGTTTTGTTCATATTACTGCTTCATGTGGTCTTATAACGTTAAAAACATGAAACTTCAGAAGTCTCATAAGTGCAAGAACATCAACATGCGCTTTAGCTAATAAACAAGCTCTTGATACCTTTAAGTTTTATAGTCTTCTTGATTTTATTATCTATTTAATATGTCTTCGAATATACCTTAACACGATAATAGCCAATAAATTCGAGCTGAAGGATCTTGGGTTTGAATATAACTGGGCTGGATACGGGGTAATTTCTGGTCATTTTGTAATGTGAGTGACCAAGATGGAGATAGAATTGGTGGTGAGCCTATATGGTTTGATAATGATAATGTAGACTATTATCCTCTCGTACATCTTCATTGGAAATATAATGTATCTTATCCAATACCTTATGAAGAACATACACCAGAAAACCAAAACACAGTTATTCATAGCCTTATGCTTATCATTTGCATTGTAACTATCGTAATTACTATTTGCTGATTTTTGGAAAAAGAAATAGGAATTATGAGTCAAACAAATAATGCGAATTTAAGTGTTTCCTAAAACTTTTTTCATGAGAATTAAGTATATTTTCATATAGCAATACTCGTAAATTATGATTATCAAGAGCACTAAAAAATCCCCAAATTTCATGATAATGTGATTATTATTTTGTTGCTAATTACTTCTAGCACGTTTTCCTTCTTATCATAATGCATGCCTTAGTCATGTATAAATCTGACGTAAGATGACCGATTAGGAGCCAAATCATCAATGTATATATTCCTCACTTCAGCAGACATGCAGATAGGTCTCAGTCATGTCTAAATTGAACATGAAATGACCAAGTAGACGTCAAAATACACCAGTGAATTCACCGAAAGTAACCTACTCATCACGATCGACGAAATTCCATTAATTCTCTTTTATTGACAGCCTGTCGTGGGTGTGAGGAAGTTGGCAAGGTTGCGTGTTTCTTCCCCAATTCTTGGTGTAATTAACGTGATTCGAGAGAGCACTAAGCCCCATAGGCACTCACCAGCTGTCGTGATAAAGGAGGTTGAGGCTCCTGCCATACTAGCCCCGGGTGAGCGGAAGCTCATCGGTGGCGTCGAGATTGCGGTCGACGAGCGTGGATTGCTCACGCTCCGATGGGAGAGTGTAGAGTTTAGGGAACTTCACTTTAAGTCCGACAGTGGCTTTACGTGGAGACACGAAATTCCACACTGTGCTAGAGTCTATGGCTTCGGGCTAAGGGGAGGACTGCTCAACAAGAGGAGGTGGAAGACCCTCAGACTGTGGAACCGTGATCCGTGCTTCACCTACGCAAACCCAGATACCGATCCTCTATATCTCTCGATCCCGTTCTACATGATAGTCGGCTCCAGGACGCGCCCAATCGGTGTCTTCATAGATTGTGCATACCCGATGCTCGTTGATCCTGGCACGCGTAGGGACTATGTTGAGGTTTGCGCATTAGGTGGCGAATTCTGCGTGTTCGTGATCTTTGGAAGAGACATCAAGGACGTTCTTGAGAAGTATACTGCACTCACGGGGAGACCACCACTCCCTCCTTTATGGGGACTAGGGATTATTCAGTCGAGGTGGAGCTACACGCTGGAGGAGGCAGTTCGAGTGGTTCTCACGTACAGGAAATTCGGAATTCCTCTTGATGCTGTGTTCTTGGACATAGACTACATGGATAAGCACAAGGTTTTCACGTGGGGGAGGAAATACAGGAGAGCTAAGAAGTACATCTCCCTGCTACATGCGCTGGGATGCAAAGTTATAGTTAATGTCGACCCATACGTGAAAATCGATCGAAGGTACAAACTGTTCGTGGAGTGTGTGGCGCGAGACTACTACGTGAGAGACAAGAGAGGCGGCGCGTTCATAGGCTACGCGTGGTCAGGAACATGTATCATCCCAGACGTCACTAGAGAAGACGTTAGACGCTGGTGGGCGAGATTCTACGTGAAGTTCATGCAAGAGTACGGAGTGGACGGGTTCTGCAACGACATGAACGAACCGACTTTCGACACAAGGGTGCTAAAGATCGGTATCAAGCCAGACGATGCCATGTTCAGCGCTGGTGAGTTCAAGGAGGTAGCGAACATCTTCGCCCTCCTGGAGAACGATGCAGTTTTTAGTGAGTTGAGGAAGACAGGGAGAAGAGTCTTCCTAATGAGCAGATCCGGCTTCGCTGGAATTCAGAGATACGGCTTTGTCTGGACGGGTGACGTGTGGAGCACGTGGATACACTTACGCAGGTCTGTCACAATGATCCTCGGTCTCAGTCTCTCTGGAGTTCCCTTATCGGGAGCCGATATAGGTGGTTTTAATCCACCACTGCTTAGAGTAAACCCTAAGCTCTTCATAAGGTGGTTTCAGCTTGGCATGTTCTACCCACTCGCCCGTGTTCACTACACCAAGAACAAGCTTCCACAAGAGCCATATACGTTTGGGTCACGCGTCGTTGAGATTTGCAGGAGGTACGCTAGGCTTAGGTATCACCTCCTGCCCTACCTTTATACGCTGGTGTGGGAAGCTCACGTTCGTGGCGTGCCGATAGTGCGCCCTCTTTTCTTTGAGTTCCCGGACGACGCGCTGGCGTACGAGTTCGAGGAAGAGTTCATGTTTGGGCCATGGATTCTCGTCGCTCCCGTCCTCAGACAAGACGACACAGTAATCTACTACCTGCCCCGAGGTTACTGGCTCGACGTCAAGAGAGGTCAAGTTGTGCGGTCGCGAGGGCTAATCTTTCGGGAAAAGATACCGCTTGAGGACATGCCAATCTTTGTGAGAGATGGAGCTCTGATCCCATCTCAGGAGCCGGTCAACCACACTGGAGAGAGGGTGAACAAGCTTCTTCTGCATGTCTTCGTGAGGAGAGAGGAGAGCACGTGGTTCGTGTATGAGGATGATGGCATCACTAATGCTTACGAGAGAGGAGAGTACAACTTGATTGAGGTTTCAGCGCGACCTAGAGACGACGAGCTTATCATCAAGTTAACGCCTAAGAATCTCGGATTTAAGACTACTGTCAGGACTCTAGTCGTAAGACTGCACACCTGCCGCGTGCGCAGAGCCGAACTCAATGGGAAGAGCGTTGATTTCAATGAATGTGAGGTCTTCCTTCCATATCCCGTCAGTGAAGTCCTCAAGATAAAGGTAGCCACAGAGCACACTGACACTATGTCCTTCTTTGCTTAAGAGAACATATACTCATATCGACTCTGATACGATGTCTACAGACATGTACTGTGTCTGAGACTGAGAGATACGGACAAAGGTGAACTCTTCTAGTTCTAGTGAAGTCTATCAGCGGGCATGTTGTTATGCTTGGGAAGTCGCAGATCGAGATCCACTGCTATTGAGACGATGATATTGCTCAATTACACATGCAATTAACGCCATTGCAGTCGGCTGGCCCCACAGCCACGTGAATCTTTCTGGCAGTGGCCTTAGCTGGATGAGGAAGTAGAGGATGTCTTCGGCGCCACTATACATGAGAATTGGAAAGCAAATCGCATACTTGAAGTCACAAGATGTAAGAGTGAGAGAGAATCACGTATGGTATGAACAGTTTGAGGAATGCCACCAAAACAAGAGTTTTTCAGAGCTTATAACCAATATGGCTCAAAACAGCATGAAGCGTACCTAATATTTCCGCACACAATGCTTGATTGTGCTTAATGTATTAGCTTTTTCTCCTTTGCTTTAAAGATACTCAGTATCTAACTTTTTTGATGCTACACCTTAGTGGATTTGATGTTCAAATTATTCAGGTTATGATGAACTTATGATAAGTTGCTCTCATTGTTGTTGATCGCGAACGCGTTAAAACTGAAACAAAGTTGAGTGAATCGAACATAGTGGCATAGTCCAGTGGACATCACCATGAGAG
>JAHKLH010000156.1 GCA_029856635.1 Candidatus Njordarchaeota archaeon | reverse complement strand
TGCTACTTGTGGTGCTTTCGTTAAGTAATCTTTACTAAATAGTTCTATCACTTTACTTGCTGCTGCGGATGCTTGTGTTACTGATTCTGAAATGTCTTTTGGTGCATGAGCCGCACCACATATGAAGATACCGCTTGTAAGTGTTTCAACTGGATTTAATTTCGGATGTAATTCATGCAAGAATCCATATTTATCGACCGGAATTTTGAGAATTTCTGCGAGTTTCTTTGTTCCTTCTGACGGAATTATTCCAGTTGCGAGAACTACCATATCTGCTTCAACTTCAACCTTCTTCCCAGTCAGGGTATCAATTCCTTTAACAATGAGCTTATCGCCTTTCTTGTATATCTTACTTACTCTTCCACGGATGTAAATGACACCATATTCTTCTTGAACTCTCTTTATGAATTCCTCGTAACCTTTTCCAGCAGCGCGAATGTCAATATAGAAGACAATTGCTTTTCCATCAGGAACATGTCTTCGGTACATCATCGCTTGACGTGCGATGTACATACAGCATATTTTTGAACAATACTCAAGATGATTAACATCTCTAGATCCAACACATGATACCCACACTACCGTTTTTGGCACTTTCCAATCACTCGGTCTTCTTATTTCACCTCCTGTCGGTCCCGAGACTGAAAGAAGTCTCTCAAATTGAAGTGCATCAATTACATCTTCGTATTTTCCGTATCCATATTCAGGAATTTTCTCTTTTGGATACAGATCATAGCCGGTAGCGACGATTATAGCACCAACGTTTTCTTCAATGATTCTTTCTTGATCATTTATGTTAATTGCGTTTGGTTCACATACTTCAACACACTTACCACATTTAACTGGGTGCAAGCCTAAACAATTTTGAATATCAATTACATATGCTGGAGGAACTGCTTGAGGGAATGGTAAGTAAATCGCCTTTCTTAAACTCAGTCCACGATCAAATTCATTGAGAACTATTACAGGACACACTTTTTCGCACTCGCCACAAAGATTACACTTAGTTATGTCAACATATCTTGGTTTTTGTCTTATTTTTACTCTGAAATTTCCAACAACGCCATCCACTTCAACGACTTCAGCTAACGTGTAGATCCTTATGTTTGGATGCTCCCATACCTCCGCCATTCTTGGTGTCAAAATACACTGAGCACAGTCAAGCGTTGGGAACGTTTCACTTAATTGCGCCATGTGACCTCCTATCGTTGGACTTTTTTCCACCAGTACCACTTCATAACCAGCATTTGCAATATCTAGAGCAGCTTGCATTCCTGCAATTCCTCCGCCAATAACAAGTGCACGTTTTGTTATGGGAGCAACATAAGGTTCAAGTGGAAGATTTCTTTTAACCTTTTCTATCGCTGCCTTAATTATTTGTATTGCTTTTCTCGTTGCTTTCACTTTATCCGTATGCACCCAAGAACATTGTTCTCTAATATTAGCATGCTCGTATCTGAAAGGATTAAGCCCCGCTCTTTCTACGGTTCTAAAGAATGTTCTATAATGAATTGCCGGGGAGCATGCTGCAACTACTACTGCATTTAATCTTTTTTCCTTTATTGCCTTAATAATTAATTCTTGTCCTATCTCTGAACACATGTATTTATAGTCCTCGACATGAACAACTCCTGGATATTTTGAAATTTCCTCAACAACTTTGCGGATGTCTACGGTTCCAGCAATATTTCGTCCGCAATGGCAAACAAAGACTCCGATTCTTGGAATTACCGCTGGTTTTACCTCAGCCATTAGATGTCGCCTCGCTCCAGAATAAAATCCAAAAGAAGAAATTCATGTTTTTGGTTTTGGTATATATTTTTCTTCTAGGATACTCACTAAAAAACTCTTTCTTTAAGCTGCATAGATTACGAAAAAAATTCCAGACTTATTCAGCAAAAAGCGAAGTTTTTGGTGTGATTAAAATAGAAGGATAGGAAATCATTCTGAAAATTCTCAACGTCTTAATTTTGCTATTAATTTTCCATCTGAATCGAAAATCTCTATCACTATTGGATATCCCACTGAATGAACTGAGCACGTAATGCATGGATCGTAGCAACGGAATGCCATTTCAACTCGTCTTAATAGATCCTTATTTATCTTTCTTTCCCGAATGAGCTTACGTGCGGCTCTCTTAACATCTAGGCAAATTGCAGGATTATTCATTGTTGTTGGAACTATGTGATTTGCTTTTGTAATTATAGCTTTTTCATCTGCTTCATAATGATGAATTAGAAATCCTCGAGGAGCTTCGATGAAACCAATGCCTTTTCCACGATAATTTCCCTCCAAGTTAACTGTATCATCACGAGTTATTTCTGGGTTGGTAATGAGTTCATTTATCATTTCTGCACTATAAATCATTTCAATTACTCGAGACCAATGGTATGCCAATGAATTATGAATTGGTTTTTTACCGAAGAAACTTAGCATATCCCTATATGCTTCCTCTGCCTTCTCTGTTGTTATTTTCTTAGCAACATTTATGCGTGCAAGAGGACCAACCCGGTAAATTCCACTATCCTTTCCATCTACAAAACCTTTCCATCCCTTTATGCGCAAATAGGGAAACTTTGGATAGGTCCATGTTTCAACATGTTCTGCGATGTAATCAAGATATTGCTCAGGCATAAATTTAGCTACTTCTTCTCCATCAGGCGCTAAAATCTTTGCTGGTCCATCATAAAATTCTAGTGCATCATCCTCTCCGACAAGTCCCACGTAATATGTTTCTAAGTAATACGTTGTATCCTCTATAAACTTCGTTTTTTCAACTATTCCTCGGAAAAACTCCCATGTTTCCATGGTAAATTGCAAAATTTCTTTCGAATATGACTCTATTTTCCTTCTTTCATCCTCAGTAAGCCTCTTTGAAACTCCGCCAGGAATCGCCGTAACTGGATGCGTTGCTTTACCCCCAATTATTTCTTCAATTTCCCTCACATAAGCTCTAATTTTGAGTAACCTCTTGACTAATTCTGGATTTTTTCGTAGAATTCCCAAAATATTCCTTTCATTTTCACCTAATCCCGGGTAAAAATCTGGTAATGCCAAAATGAAGAAGTGAATCGTATGAGAGTCAATCATGTGTGCGTAATAACCAAGTCGTCGCAATTTTACTGCAGTCTCCGTGGGCGCTCTTCCAAAGAGGGAATCAACCGCCTTGGCGGCGCACAGATGATGAGCCCAAGGGCACACTCCACAGATGCGAGTTGCGATGCGAGGTGCTTCCTCTGCTGGTCGACCAATCATGAATGCTTCAAATCCACCAAATGTTAGAATTTGAAAATATGCATCTTTGGCGTTTCCCTTTTCATCTAAAATAATTGTAATCTTGATTTCGCCTTCAGCTCGAGTACCGGGATTTATTTCAATGATTCGTCCCATATTTCCTCACCTATTCCTTCTTGACTCTGTGCTTAATTAATCCAGAAGGCAAAGTAAATCGCGAGAAATATCCAGCGGGGTCAGGAATTTCTTCAAGTTTTTTAATAAGCTCCTCATCAGAATACATTCTTTCCTTATCTATTTCAACAAGGGATGCGATTGATGTAATGAATTTTGATGCCATGTCAATTACATTCGGAGCAGGGCCCATACAACCACGACATGGAACATTCGCTTTAATACATCGCGCATCACATCCTGCTCTTGTTACGGGACCTAAGCATATTATACCTTGCTCAAGGAAACATTTATTCTCATCAATTTTTACTTCATGAAGTCGCCTAAATTTTGGAATTATGATTTTTCTGGATGCTTTGGGATTCCTCGGACAAACATCACAGAGAGATTTTTCTTCAGCAATTATTATGCTCCTAGTTGGTTTTTCTCCAGTTTTGGCATAATTTATCAAAAAAGTCGCAAGTTCTTCGATCGAATTAACCGGTGGTGGACATCCAGGTACAAACACCTCAACGTGCACAAATGCAGATAACGGTTGTACCCATGGTTCCAATGCTGGCAGTTTCAATTTGGCATCATTTATCGGCGTAATAGGTGATGGAACTACGTGCTCTGGGTTCACCGTACTTGGTGCTTGAGCATAAACTATTTTTAGCACATCATCTTTGAAAAGTAAGTTTGCTAATCCAATAATCCCTCCATAGCATGCACAAGTTCCAAAAGCAACCAGCACATCTGATTTCTCTCGCACATACTTAAGTCTCTCCTTTTGTTCATCCGTTCGAATGGAACCGTGAATTATTGCAACATCAATCCTCTCGATTTTATCAAGCTCGTCGAATTTTGTGTCTACAGCCAAGCTCCAGAAAACAAGATCGTAATATTCCAAAAGTTCAACAAACTTCTCTCTCAGGTCTAAAAGCTGAACATCACATCCAGAGCATGTTTTACCGTAAAAAATTCCTAGCGTTTTC
>JAHKLH010000155.1 GCA_029856635.1 Candidatus Njordarchaeota archaeon | reverse complement strand
TTACTAAATTGATAATCAAAATCAATACAGAAAGCGCCTAAAGTATTACTTTTAAGTGTAAGAAGAGTTGGTAAAGCTCTTTAAGTTTCTGATCATTATGATGGTACCTCATGTTGCATATAATCACCAAAAAAATATAGTGTTCTCATATGAACATACTACCGTAAAGTAAGCCTTGACTTGAATATAATATTTAGATTTTTAGAATTTTCTGGTGAATAATATATGAGAACATCATCAATGAAATTATTTTTCGTATTCATATGTATATCTTTGCTACTATGCATAAGCATTACTAGACTTCTTCTCGTGAATACATACTATAACTCCAGCAGCATTACTACATCACCAATTTCAATAAATTCAAATTCACATTTTAAGAGACATAATTTCAAGAAAATCGATGTTCAAGAAGATTTACAAATTAAATTAAGATTATTAAATAGTCTTTCAAATACTAGGAGATATCATTTTCTCATTGCTTTAAGAGAAGATTCAAAGGACTTAAGAAGCAATTTCGTTTCTGTATTACGGAGGTTTGGGATAAAAGTAAAATACGAGTATAAATTGCTACCATTGTTCTTGGTTGAATGTTATCCGAAAGAGCTCAAAAGCTTGCTTGAGAAATCACAAATTGCAACAAAAATTAAATCAATCTCCCTTAATCGAGTGTATAAAGTTGCTTTGTATCCCGTATCAAATCATGACAAAATTGAGATAAAACAAATAACTTACGTCACTGCGAATGAATCCATTGAATTAATTGGTGCAAAAAACGTTTGGGAAAAAGGTATTAAGGGCAAGAAAATAATCGTTGCAATAATTGATACGGGGATTGACAAAAAACATCCAGACCTATGTTTCTCAAATGGAACTACCAAAGTTATTTATGAAAAATCATTCGTTTTAACAACCTTTGGATATCCATATAATGATACAGATCCTCGTGATAAAGAAGGTCACGGTACAAGCGTCGCTGGGATAATTGCTGGAACCGGAAATAGGGATCCAGAAAAGGGTATAGGTGTTGCTCCAGAAGCATTGTTGATTAATGCAAAGGTTTTCATTAGGGAGGTTGGCGGTTTAGTTTATGCAACTGACGCAGGTATAATTGCTGCTCTAGAATGGGTTAGTTTAGGTCCAGATGGAATACCCAATACAGGCGATGAGGCTGATGTTATAAACATGAGTCTTGGAGGGCCCACTTGGTACACGGACCCACTAGCATTGGCTATAGAAAGAATATCTAAGATGGGAATAACCGTTGTTGTAGCGGCTGGAAATGAAGGAGACTCTGGACGAAACTCTGCGAGTGTTGGTTCTCCAGGTGATGTTGATGCGGCAATTACTGTTGGCGCAATAGATCCCCAGTATTTAAGCTTAAAATTCTATTCATCGTTTGGCCCAACTATCAGATTTGCAGTTAAACCCGATGTTGTTGCTCCTGCGGGAATTCTCGGCATTACTTTAACGCCTTTTAATTATTCAAATATGCCCCTCGAGGGAACATCGTTTTCTGCGCCCCATGTTGCGGGTGCTGCAGCACTAATAGCTGAATTCCTTAAGGAGAAGGGAATTCCTAAATCACAGTTTCCAAGTATAATAAAAGCAGCATTAATGAAAACTGCTAAGGCTATTACAGGATATGGAGAACTCGCAATAGGTGCGGGATTAATACATGTGGACGGAGCAATTAATTTATTAGAAAGCGAAATTTCGAAGGGTGAAATCAAATTAGTAGCGGTCCTGCCAACAACAGTTCCTACGGGATACACTACTAATAAGCCTTTCTTCCCATATAAAGAAAAGATCTTTCGAAACATGAATATCGTGTTTAACATAAGCATTTGTATAACATACAACACAACTTTACGTATATCCCTAAGTACCAATTTGCTTGACATTTTTGAACTGCATACATCGACTTTTATTGATGCAAAAATTGGGACAATGTTATGGGAATTCAATGCAACAGTGAGAGGTGATGCACCGCTTGGAAAGTATGTTGGAAGCATCACCATAGCCGATGTAGAAAATAACATAATAGCAGAAATCTCAATATCCTTTGGCGTTGCTGATCCAGTCTGCTTTTTGGCATTTGACATGAAACACACTAGTTGGGTTCCCACGGATTTCAAGTTTGGGCAATATAGGGAAACAGCGCTTGTGCTTGAGGATTTGGGAGTTGCCGTTGAGCATATATTCGTTAATCAAAAGTATGATGCTAGTACATTATCAAGATATGACATAGTATTTGCTCCAGATACAGCTACATATTATTATCTATATGCTGAAAATGGATCTGTAGTTGAGGTAGCATATTTAGGATATACTTCTGAAGAAATTGCTGATCTCAAGGAATGGGTCAGTAATGGAGGTATTTTAATAATAATTTGTATGCATGCTGGAAAGGAATACGGGAATAATGAGTTAGAAAATGTGAATAATGTAACAAGAGAATTTGGTTTTGAATTTTCTGAAATACTTTACACGGGAGATGAACCAATTCCGCTCAACGTTACTTCAAATACCACATTTACCTATGGAGTTGTAAAAATTCCATTCTGGGGAATGGGTATAAATATCATCAAACCGAACGTCATTCCATTTGCATTCTACAAAGAAAATGAAAAGATGTATCCAGTAATGGTTGCATCAATTTTACCCCAAAATGACACAGTTGGTCTTGTGTTTGGTTTTGGAACTAATTTCTTTTTTGATAACTGGGCACTAAGTGGACAGTACGGAGGTGTGCCACGAAATGCGACACCAACATTCCTTGCAAACCTTATCAATTTTGTGAAGATCAAAGATAAACTTGGAATATCAATTCCAGATGAGGTGGATGGAGAAGTTTATGATGTATATTTAAAGACACCACTAAGTGTGCACTCAGTTTATGTCAAAGATTCACAAGGAATATCAAACATAATTTCAATAATTAAAGCAAGTTCAAACACCTATTACTTCCGGTACGCTCCACGTGTTGAAGGGTCTCAAATATTAGTTGCATTGTTAAAGAATGAAAGTATAGAAGCCGAGGTTTATTTACCCCTAATCAAATTAATTACGGCGAGAGCATCATATACAGATAATCAGAATCCAGCAATTAAAGTGATATCTCAAAATCCAGGAAATCCCTCTGAATTCGATAATATTGAGCTAGAACTAAACATTACTGATAATTTATGGATCTCAAAGGTAAAATTTGAATCATCGACTAAGATCATTTTAGCAACATATAACATTTCAACAGGTTGCTGGAAGATTATACTGGAAGCACCAGGAGCTGGATCAATGAGTGTCTCTTTGACAGTAGAGGTAGTTGATGGATTTGGTAACACAGTTCGTCAGACTTTCGGGATTAATTTAACTCCAATGACTATAATTGGTGTCGGTGTAGTTATTGCAATAATTGCTATAGTAGCCGTTATAATCATTATAAGACGCAGAAAAAGATAGAAGTACATATAACTTTCCAAGCAATTTAAATATGGTTGTAGCATATTTTTTGGGTCTTCCCTGAATAAAAACTATATTGCTCACATGGACATTTTTGCATTTATTATTCAATGGCTCTCTATTTGTTTTGTAATTAAATTAGTATAACAATTTCAAAAACTACTAAAAAACTTATAATAAAATTAGCAACAAAGCAATAAAAACCAAGACTTGTAGGGGAGGTGCAAAAGTATCAACATAAGCGAAACTATATAGTATCCATTACAATTCTGTAAATTTTAGGTTACGGTAACAAGTATTGTTTATTCTCGCGCTGATGTATCCTCTTCTTTTTTCTTTGCATTGATTTGCTCTAATATAATCGCTGTTGCCTTTACATTTACGTATGCTGCAGCTATGCCGAGAAAGCCAATGATTCCAGCCATGAAAAGTATCCCACCAAATATTCGAAACTGTATTGCTAGTTTTTCATAAAAAAGCAGAAATGCTCCAAGTATTGTCGTGATTATTGGTATTAAAAGCGCTTTTTTATTAAATTCTGCAACATATTTTCCTTTCTTTTTTGGATTCATTTTAATTCATCTCTCACTACTAACTTATTAAAGTCTTTTGTAAAAAATAAAATTTCAAATCGTGCGAAAATCAAATTCAAAGTCTGTTAATATTCTCAATAACACTTTTATTAGGCAATTTAAGAGTATTGAATATCACAGAATTACCCATAAGGTGGTTTTTAGCGGAAAATCAATCAATAAAATAATATTTTTGTATCGCGTATGATGGCGTAAAATACAAGAGATCTTTGTGAAAGTACAATCGCTGATATGGTTTAGCTTTCATTAGCGCAGTGTCGTAAGACCCCCCTTCGCAACCAAAAGCACCGAATCCCCTTTCTTACATCACATCCCCGAATTCCCTCATGAAAATAACAAGAACCCACC
>JAHKLH010000154.1 GCA_029856635.1 Candidatus Njordarchaeota archaeon | reverse complement strand
TCTTTCCACATTTGGACAAAAATTACTCCAAATTTCACAACTTGTTTCTTATGCAATTCTCGGTCATCAACGAAAATTACTTCATTAGGTTTAATAAGAATTCCTCTTTTCCTGAATTCTCCTAGTATTTTCAATAGCATGTTATCCTTAAATGGACGATCTTCAATGCAGATAACATCAAAGAAACGATCTATTTTTAGTGTTTTAAGGATTTTAATTACCTTTGAATACTTATTCCAACTTGCAACCGCTAGAAATTTATTTTTCTTCCTTAGTTTCTCCAATACTTCACGAACTCCTGGAAATAGTTTCAATTTTATTCCATTCGCGTCAATAATGGTATCCTCATTTTCTAATTTAAAAGGTGGCCTGAGTGTAGATGCATCATCATGATCCCACAATGTACAATCAAGATCGAAAATGACTAAACGTATTTTCGTCATTGTTCTACCCGATATTAAAATGTTATAGGATTTATTTGGTATTTACATTGATGGTTATATGTTTCTTAACAATACATTAAGAATTAAGAGAAATTTTTTTTAAATATTTATTTGATTGTTTTAGAATGAGAGTATCTTTGCATGTTTTATTAACTTTTTCTAGCAGTCGAATTGTTGCTTCAATTTCGTGGTGCATTTTGTGTTTAGAGAAATTAAGGTTCCGTTCAGAATTAGAATTAATGATGATGACTTCGAAAGCACGATAAACGAAATTATCATACATTGTATGGAAAACAGGCTTGCTACAAATTATTCATTAATATTAACTACAAAACATCTGTATGATTTGTATCTCAGGAAAGTAAATATTCCTAATGCAAAATTTGTTTTCATAACTGATACAAGAATAAGTACGATACTAAAGGTTTACAATGAGTATCTTCTAGGAAATAGTTTTCCGGTAATCGTGGGAATTGGAGGAGGAAAAGTAATTGATGCTGCAAAGTATCTTGGATTTTTAAAAGCTCTTCCTGTAATAAGCGTGCCAACGACGTTATCCAATGACGGAATATGCTCACCGGTATCAGTGTTAATTGATGAAAGTGGAAAAAGGCAAAGCATTCGTTCAACTATGCCAATTGCTGTCATTGGAAATTTGGACGTAATTAGGAAAAGCCCAATTAAGTACATATCAGCCGGTATTGGGGACATGCTTGCAAAAATTTCTTCCCTTAAGGATTGGCGTTTGGCTCATGAAGATATTGGAGAAAATATTGATGATACGGCATACTTACTCATGCACACCGCGGTGATGAATCTGCTTAGAAAATTAAAATACGAGATAGATAATATAGATGATGTACTTAATGAGTCATTTCTCAATGAATTATTTTACGCACTCACAATTTCAGGAATCTCAATGTACATAACTGGTAGCTCGAGGCCCGCAAGTGGAGCGGAGCACATGATTAGTCACGCTATTGATTATCTGTATCCTCACAAATCAGGAATTCATGGTTTTCAGGTGGCGTATGGGACATTAATAACTGAAGCTCTTCGAGGAGAAGATATATCAGAACTTGTTGAAATTTTCAAGAAAGTAGGATTACCAACTAGCTATAAGGAGCTAAATCTAACGGAAGAAGAAATAGTCAATGCTGTTCTTTATGCCCCAAGAATTCGCAATAGGTATACTATATTCAATAGAATAAATCTAAATAAGCGTCTAGTTAAAAACACTATTGAAAAAGTAGAAAAAATATCACAAAGCATTAACATGAAACGTGAGTACTATGAAAAAATCGCTTGCTATTATAAAGTTAGGTGGTAGTGCTGTCACAGATAAGACGAAATTTAAGACAGTCAGAAGAAACGTAATTAAAGGAATAGCTCCAATTCTCAAAAGGTATCATGATAAAATCGGAAAAATGATTATTGTCCACGGTGGAGGCTCATTTGGTCATCCTATCGCAAAAAAATACAACATCGACAAAGGACTCACAGAATCTAATAAAATTGGATTATCTGAAACAGTAGATGCAATGAGAGAACTTAGTTTAGAAATAAGTACGATTTTTAGAAATTTTGGTTTACCCATTTTTCCAGTTCAACCATCTTCATTTTTCATAACTAAAAATGGAGAAATAATCAACGACAGTAATCTAATAGTTATAAGAGAAGCATTGAAACATAATTTAATCCCAATGCTTTGGGGAGATGCGGTTTTTGATATAAGTATCGGTTGTTCCATACTTAGTGGAGACAAAATCATTCTTCATCTCGCAAAGAAATTACGTCCAAATGTAGTTGTATTTGGATCAGATGTAGAGGGAATATTCATAAACAAAAATGGTATAAGACAACTTGTAAGAAAAATTACAAACAAGAATTTTAACGAGATTCTCAAAAGTATATCATTATCGTCTCAAATTATTGATGTTACGGGAGGAATAATTTCAAAAATTATGATAATGAGAGAAATTGCTAAATTAGGAATAAAAACGTGTTTAGTTAGCTTATTTGATCCTGAGAACTTATATAAAGCTCTCGTCGGAGAAGATTTTGTTGGAACATTATTTGATAGATTAAAGTAATATTCTTTAACTAGATAGCGGATACTTGCAATAATTCCGCATCTTTGATTTTTGAAGAATTCGAAGGTGAAATTCATTGGATTTTAGATACGTATTAAATAAGCTTAGAAACTTAGGAGAACTTGTGGTAATTACAGATGAGCTAAGTCCCGAGTATGAAATTCCACTTATAATATCGAAACTTGAGAAAAAGTATGGTCTTCTCTTTGAGAATATCTCTAACTACAAGGGATGGCGAATCGCATCTGGAATATACACTAGCGAGCAAAGATTAGCAAAAATCCTTGAAATCTCCTTAAATGAATTCCGTAGAAGATATTCACAAGCTTTGAAAAAATCTGGCGAAACAATTGAAGTTAGTAAATCCCCTGCATATGAAACAATTTGGGATAAGGATATAAACCTCTCGAAAATACCTATTCCAATTTTCTATGAAAAAACACCAAAATACTTGACTGCAAGCATTATCGTAGCACATGATCCAGAGACAGGTGTGCGAAATTTATCATATCATAGAATGACTCCAAT
This sequence comes from Candidatus Njordarchaeota archaeon, assembly GCA_029856635.1. Classification (GTDB taxonomy): domain Archaea; phylum Asgardarchaeota; class Njordarchaeia; order Njordarchaeales; family JAHKLH01; genus JAHKLH01. The sequence continues at coordinate 1,339 of JAHKLH010000154.1, read as the reverse complement.
AGATAAGAATAAGTTTGCTGTTAGAGTCGTTGAAAGAGATTTATGGACATACATGATGAAGGCAAAAGCACAGGGAAAGAAATACCTCGAAGCTGTAGTGATTATCGGTGTAGATCCCGCAACGGCACTAGCAGCATCAACTAGTGTTCCAATCGATGTTGATGAGTTAGCCGTTGCCGCAGCTATTTTACAAAAACCTATAGAAGAAATCAAAGCAAGAACCGTCAATGTTTATATCCCAGCTAATACTGAAATTGTAATGGAGGGAGCATTCTTATTAGATGTTCACGCAGATGAGGGGCCTTTCGTTGATATAACTAAGACATACGATAAAGTAAGAAAACAACCTGTTTTTGAAGTAAAGCTAATAGCAATGAGAAAAAATCCAATTTTACACATTATTCTTCCTGCGGGTTATGAACACATGTTCTTAATGGGATATCCTGCAGAAACCATGATAAGAGAACATGTTTCACGCGTAACACGACTCCATGATGTTCATCTATCTTATGCCGGATGTTGTTGGCTTGAGGCAATAATTTCGATAGAAAAAAGACATCCCGATGAACCAATAAATGCAGGTCTAGCAGCATTCTCCGCTCATCCAAGCTTAAAGAAAGTAATAATCGTCGATCCTGATATTGACATAAGGAATCCAAAAGATGTAGAGTGGGCAGTCATAACTCGCGCACATCCAGTTAAAGACATGATCGTCATTCCACGTGCAAAAGGAAGTTCGTTAGATAAATCAGGAGAACCTCGTGCAAAGATAATAATTGATGCAACCATGAAAGGAGATAAGCATAGTTTTATGAAAGCAAAGATTCCAATGACGCCACGAGTTTTGAAAATTATGAGAAAATTAAAAGAAGGTAATTTTTATATCAAGAATTCTAACGCAATTCCATTAATTAGCCCAACCGAACACAAGGAAATCAAAGGAAAAGTTCTCAAAATGGAGAAATTATCATTCCTGGGGGAAGTTGATGAACATGGTAAACTACCAAATGGAGAAACTTTACATAATGCAATTTTGTGCTTAAAAAGTGGAAAGGGAAGCACTGTCGGAGCATTAGTTCTTTATAAAGTAGCTCGTACTGGAAAAGGTCCAAAAGCAATTTTAGTGGTCGAGGAAGATCCCGTTCTTATAAGCGGAGCGGCATTGGCAGATATACCTGTTCTTAAAATAACACCAAAATTATACGAAAAATTAAAGAAGAATGATTTAATTCAAATTAAGTTTGATGAAAATAGCGTGAAAATTATCTATGAGTAAGATATAAAAGACGTAAGAAGCTTAAATATGTTACAGGCAAGAAAACAGGAGGTAATCACATTC
>JAHKLH010000153.1 GCA_029856635.1 Candidatus Njordarchaeota archaeon | reverse complement strand
ATTTGAAGTTTTTGCGGCATTAGTATTGGCCATCTTATGTATTCTTTTCATGCTATCCTATTACCTTGAACTCTTAGGTATTAAAGGAGCAACTAAAAAAGTATTTGGCACAGCAATAGGAATTGGAGCAATAATAACAATCGCATTAGTAATCGCTGGTTTTATCTCACCTACAACTGGTAAATGGCTTTCTACAATTAATCCTCTTGCAAGACAAGAAATGGTTACATTCATTTCTGTTAGCGAAAACCAACCGAGTCCATGGACAACACTGTGGATTAGCATAGGCGCACCAATCCTTTTTTCAGGCGTAGCAGTATATTATGCAATTGAAAGACATACAAAAGAAGACTTATTATTAATTTTAATTGCAATAACCAGTTTCTACTTCTGTGCAAGCATTAATCGTTTCGTCGTTGTTGCTGCACCACTTTTTGCGGTTCTCTCTGGGATAGGAATGGATGCATTCTTAGATCCATTCGGACGAATGATTAGAGGAGAATGGATCATACATCATGTTAAACCAGTACGACGTGCGCTGGGAGAATATCTTATTCCAAGGAAGGAGGCAGCCTTAGCTTATATCTTAATATTCCTAGTGTTGCTTTTTGCAGTAGATCACGTAGTGTTTACTACAAAGGGATTAGCATCCTACGATGTTGATAAGGATGAACTACAAGTATACACTTGGTTAAAGATGTATGATCCTGGGGCCACTGTACTTGCATGGTGGGACTATGGTTATCGATTAAGAGTATACGGCAATGCTACAACATTAGCTGATAACGGCACAGGAAACTCAACCCAAATGGGTGTTGTAGGAACTATGCTTATGTTACCGCCGTCTGAATCAATATATCTTATGGCTAAATACAACGTGAAATATGTTGCAGTATGGAGAGTTGATATAGCAAAAGCAGTTTGGATGATTAGAATTGCATCTAAACATTATCCAGTTGGAGGTGTAAATGAATCGAAGTGGTATGATTCAGAAAGAAGAAGATACAAGGAACCATTCTTTCACAGCGTTCTTTGGACCCTACTTGCATACGGGGAGACAGATATTCAAATTAGAAGATGGGTTCAGGACTATGGAGTACCAGAATTAAAAGATATGTGGTCAAAATTCAGAATTGGTAAGGAAAATTTGATATATTTCGAGCCAATTAAGTCAAGCGGCAATGTGAAATTATACAAAGTAATTTATCGAACAAACCCATTTGATGTACCTCCGGAATCTCCAAAGCCCTCATACCCCCCAACTAATGTTACAACAAATACTTCCACTACAAATACTTCAACGGCATTGTTTAATACAATAAAGGCTAATATTCACATAAGAATACCAGTACCAATGATCGCTACTCAAATTACTTCAGAAATAACCACAAAGAAGGAATAAAATTGTTGATTGAATAATTTTAGCTCTTAACAATATCGTTTCGTCGTTTATCCTTCCTCCTTTGCCAGCATATCTAGAAGACCTATAGCTTCCAAGATTAGGCTGCGAGCTAGAACGGGAATTTGCTGATCCTCAAGAGCAATATTCAGCGCATCAATTGCATTTGCAGCACGTAGTGCAAGGGGTTGTTTGGTATCAGCTAAATACCTCAAGGCTTCACGCGCTTGACGACGAATGTTTCTTGGAATTGTTGGCGTTGTTACAACCTTTGTTAGGATTTGGCGAACCTGTCTTACAATTTCTCTACGTTCTTCTTCCGTTTTTTCTTCGCCAGGGACAGACATGATTATCACCCTCTAAAAATAAGGTATTCTCAAACTATTGTGAAAGATAATTTTTAATAAAATGTTAATAACCCATGAATATATTTTGAAGAATTTTTAGCTTGCTAGTGTTATCCAGTTTTAGCACTTTTTGCCTTTTCTTTTTGACGCCTTATGCGATAGGTTCTAGTCCATTTGAATTTCTCTGGACGACGCTTAAATTCAATCATGCTTTTGAAACATCGTTTAGAACAAAACCAGTATGTTTTTCCACTATTTGACACATATAAGATGCCCACATGTTTTGGAAATTCGTGACCACAAAATGCACAGACTGGCATGCAACTCACCTTCTTCTGGCTTTGATTCTTACTGCTTCGCGTTCTGCTTCCCTTAATATTAGAATATCTCCGATTCGAACAGGACCATATACGTTTCTAGTTATAATTCTTCCTCTGTGGGGCCCTTTTAAAATACGTGCTCTAACTTGAATTATTTCGCCAGCTCGACCTATTCTCTCAATTATCTGCTCAACTCTAGCGGGAATACCATTAGAAATATCCCATTCCTCAAGAGCTTTTTCAACATCTGGAGCTAACTCAAATTCTTCTTCAAACTCGAATTCACTACCCATTTTTATCTCCATGCCACTCTCTCAAAATAATCCATTGACAAGAAAATAAAAAATCTTTATATACTGCTCTTACATACTATGGAATTATTTCGCTTCCAAACATTATAATAAGAAATTATCAAAATTACCGGTAATTATTACACACAATAACATTCAATATTTCTAATGAAAAAGCATGTATTAGGAATATCTAGTATCTTTTGGATTGTTCATTCAAAATTCTCTAATATTTCCCCAGAAAATCAAACCATTCCTCCTACTAGATTTAGCGTGAAATAGAGGATTAAAAGAAGAATTCTGAAGATTATTGCCATATCAAATTATGATTCGATCAGGCGACGGGTTTGCTCATCACAATTCAGCGAGCCCCGTTTCATCACCATTATCTATTACAATATTCATTAAAAAATTTAATAGCTTCATGGTAATTCTACATTAAATTCATAATTTTGTGATTCCTTAATAATCTATCTAACGGAAATTCCGAAGAAAAATACTTTTTTCTTTTTTTATCATCATATTTGGATCGAATCCAGGGTTTGGAATTTTTAAAACGAATACCCAACGAACTCAACTAGCTATGTTGAAATCTCATTCTTCGGCGGAACACATATACTTTTAATCCGAGATATGTTGCAACTAGAAAAACCTTGTCTACATTGTATCCAATCAACGCTGACATCTCAAAAAAGAGAATTGGCAATTGAAATTCTTCTCGCAGCATTTCTGCATATCTTGCACCTTCTTCTCATGAAACACAGTCATATCCGTGTTTTCGCAAGTCAATTTTATTTCCAACTAGAATCATGAGAATACAACCAACACTACGTAGTACTAGATTAATCTAATCAGCAACGGATACAAATGTGTGTCTCTCCGAGATACATCATACAAAATAATAACGGAGTTTACATTTCTAATTATATTCCAAATGATAGACGTATATTCTGTGACCACGAAAGTCATAGATAGAAATACATAATCCAACGTTTCTTCCTCGTATCTGAAAATGTAATGGTCTTATTACAATGTTTATGGGAGATAAATATGACACATTAGATCCAATATTTTTTAAAACTAAGGTTGTTTTTCCTATGGCTGATTCTCCAATAATACCTATTCTAACCGAATCATGACTGCCAAATTTAAACTAAATGGTAATTTCATTAAAATGAAATAAAATGAAATTAAAATACGTTTTCATTCGCTGTTTCTATAGAAGATAATTATTTAAATCATCCTAGTGCTACTATCTACCTAGAACATTACACTAGACTACAATAACCTCAAAACCTTTTTTCTTTAAATCATTTATAGTAGCTTGTAAAAGCATTTCTTCAGCCACTTCTGCAACAATTTCTACTTCCGACTCCGCTGGCAAGACATGAGGCTCAAATCTTGTTATTGATAAGTCGACTATGTTTATCCTAGCTGATGCAAGAATCGTCAATGCGTCCTTTAAAGCACCAGGTCTGTCCGGCATTGTTATCTTTAACCTAACTAGTCTCTTCTTCTCCACTAGCTCCCTACTAATAATCTTCATCAAAATTGTTGGATTAATGTTTCCTCCGCTGATCACTACCACGCACTTCTTGTTTTTAACATCCACTTTTCCGGATAATACTGCAGCTAATGATGCTGCTCCTGCACCCTCTGCTACTGTTTTTGCTCGTTCAAGTAATAGAAATATTGCCTCTGAAATTTCATCATCATCAACCACAACTATATCGTCAACTAATGTGCTGATTAATTGACTCGTTAACTTTCCTGGTTTCTTAACCGCAATACCGTCAGCAATAGTGTATTTTGGCTTGTCCTTTATCGTTATTCTCTTAATTTTCTCATACATGTATGGGAATGACTTACTTTGGACTCCAACAACTTTCCCCCTATTTCCCAGTTTCTTCTTAAGCGCAACTGCAATTCCTGAAATAAGTCCGCCACCGCCGATTGGAACAACGACAACATCTACGTCTGGAAGATCATGCACAATCTCCATTCCAATTGTTCCTTGACCTGCAATGATTAAGGGATCGTCATATGGATGAATAAATACTTT
>JAHKLH010000152.1 GCA_029856635.1 Candidatus Njordarchaeota archaeon | reverse complement strand
GATATACCAGATTCTTACCAGGGCGATTACGAACTTTGTTTTACAGCTAATGATTCTTCAGGATGGTATGTTTATATTGAATATTGGTGGTCCGGGGATCCAACAAATGTCAAAACTAATACAAGTGATCCAGTTTACTCTTCAAGTGAAACGACGGTAATTATTTACATACCACGCAGTGAGTGGATCCAACATGTAGGAGAAACACTTTATGTAAGATATAAGCTAATTGATTTGGATAATGATAGAGATGATGATGAGTCCGCAACGGATCTAGTAGAGACAGTAGCTGGAGATATTTATGATGACGATACAGAAAAGCCGTATGTGTCCGACTATGGTTCATACGGAGATGTATATGATAGTTACACTGGAAGCTATTACTTTTATGTTAGAGCATCTGATGACTCTGGATGGACATTAACGGTCGAATATTATTATGAGTACCCTAATGGAACTAGGACTACCACTCAAACATTAACTAACACTACTTCTGAGACAATTACTACAACACTGTATGTTTACATACCGAGGGATGAATGGTTATCACATTTGGGTGCAACAATTTATTGGACATTCACTGTAACGGATAATGATGATGATAGGACTGAAGATTCTCTTTCGGTTGATTCTCAATCACTGTCTGGTAGTGAACGACTTGTTGCTGGAACAATAAGTGATGATGATACTTTAGAGCCCCATGTTTACACTGCATCATGCAACGGAACAGTTTATGACAACTATACTCGTGACTACTACTTCTGGATTGATGCGGAAGATCAAAGTGGTTTCAAAGTTATAATCGAATATTATTACAGTAGTAACCCTAATGAAAAATACAATCTAACTGCAACTGTTACCCAAGGTGGAAGACATACTGTTTATTTATTAATTCCAAGAGATGAATGGATTCAACACATTGGTGAATATATTTCTTGGAGATACATGCTAGAAGACCTTGATGATGATAGAGTCGGCGATTCATTAAGTACAATTTGGTATTATGGTACAACTAGTTATCTACTAGATGATGATACGAAAGCACCAATAATTGATTCTCAATTAACAACAGGTGACATAACAGACGCTTATAATGGGGATTATTATATCAACATAACAGTAAGTGATGAAAGTGGATTCCTTGCGAACATTAGTTACTGGTTTAATGATGCACCTAATCAAAAATACTACGTCACATTTAATGTATATGAAACGCAGAAAACCTTAGTTATATCAATACCACGAGATATTTGGATTAATCACGTTGGAGCACAAATAGAGTACTCCATATACCTTAAAGATTTCGATGATGACAGAACAGGAGATTCTAGCACAGCATCCAGTGGACCATATGTTGCTGGAGCAATAAGTGACGATGATTCTGAACCGCCTATACTTGATGCAACGTACACCAATCCTACTGGAGATATATCTGATAATGCTTCACGGTTACTCATTTATGTTCGAGCAAATGATTACAGCGGATTTAAAGTTGTAATAGAATACTGGTTCAGTGACGATCCTGAACAACTGTATACTGCTTCAATATTAACATATGAGCAACATGATACTGTTTACGTTGAAATTCCTAGAGATTTATGGATTTTACACATTAATGCAACTTTGCAATATAATATAACGCTCATAGACTTGGACAATGACAGAACTAATGATTCTCTATCAGCAGGCCCATATGGACCATATACTGCTGGTACAATAAAGGATGATGATACTTTGCCTCCAGAGATCTTGGATAACGGTACATATGCTCCTTCGGTGATATATGATAATGAAAGTATTGTCATCGTAATCTATGTAAATGTCAGCGATTCAAGCGGGGTTTCTGTCGAGCTTCGATATGGATGGAGTAATTCTACAACACCCCCATCTGAGTTTTATACTAAAACAAATTCATCAACAGAAACTACAGTTAAGTTGACCTTTAGCATAAATAAAACTGAATGGAGTAATTTCGCTGGAATGTACCTTTGGTTTTCATTCAGGGCTGAGGACTTGGATTCCGATAGAACAAATGATTCTGCATCTACAAAGTATTCAGAATGGTACTTAGGACCGAAGATTGTTGATGATGATTCAAAGCCTCCTGAACTTGTTAGCATTAAGATTGTTCCAGAAGATCACGATGATGACTTTGAAAGTGATGAAAGAATAAAGATCGTTGCCAATGTAACAGATCCTTCTGGAGTATACTCGGTGATAGCCAAAGTTGTTTCAAAAGAAACTATAACTACATCTCCCATGTCATTTAATGGAACACTATGGGTAAGTGACTGGATAGGACCATTCGACGTTGGAAATATAATACTGTGGTTAGAAATGGAAGACGCCGATAACGACAGAGACCAAGATCGCGCTTTAAGCCAGTCTGAAAATATCTCAATTAATATATTACCAGAACCAACACATATTACATCTTGGGATTTAAGTGGCAATTACAGCGACACTATTACAATACTTGCCTATGTAGTGGATGAGGAAAACAATGCGGTTCATGGAATTAATGTTACTGCTATGTTATCAGGCGATAACCGAATAATAGGTTCTGTATTGACTAATAGCACAGGCTATGCAATGATTCAATACAGAATTGATGTAGCATCTGGAACATATAATATCACACTATGCACTTATTCTGAAAAATATGTTAAATCAGAAACACTCATAACATTAACAGTACACCCAGATGTAGCCAAAGTTGTAACGACAAATATAAGTGCGACTTACACTGATATAATGACACTAAGTGCTACATTACTAGATGATGAAGATGAAGCCATTGTTAATAGGACAGTAACATTTGAGGTATTGATTAACGGAGCTTGGACTGTTCTCGTTCACGCACAAACAAATGACGTTGGAAAGGTATCAATAGATATCACATGTACCTTAGCAAGTGGTGTTTATAAAGCAAGAGCAGTATTCGAGGGAGATGGATACTATTCAGCAGCATTGACATACTTCTATATTTCTGTCGACAAAGAAAAAACCTATGTTACGCTATACAATATAAGCGTTAATTACAGCGATATTGCTGAATTCGTTGCATATGTATATGATGATGAAAATTCGTCATTAGTTAACGTAAATATTACTTTCTATGTTATTGTAAATGATACAATTGAGGTCATTGGATGGGCTCTTACTAATGAAAGCGGATATGCTACCTTCAAATATAAGGTCTTCCTAAATCTCTCAACATATGTCATTACTGCACAAGTTATTGAAGATTGCTACTATCTATCTTCAAGCACAAATGCTACAATGACTGTTAACAGAGAAATAGCAACAATTTTAGATCCACATGCGTGGATAGGTTATGGCGATCCACCGACAATAAGATTAAAAGTGACTGATGATGAAGGCGAGCCCGTGCCAGATGCTAATGTATCAGTTAGTCTTATGATAAATGATTCTTGGATCTACGTTGGTTGGAATATAACCGATGGGTATGGTATTCTGTTAATTCGTTTGACAAACAATCTATCTGTTGGTAATTACACTCTTAGAGCAATATTCAATGGAACAAAGTTATATTCTCCATTCAACATAACTGGTATCTTGACAGTTGGTAAGGAATTAGTAATATTGCCATCAATTAATGCAACAATGATATATAATCATTCATCACTGCTAGAGATTCTTGTGACTGATGATGAGGGTAATCCATTACAAAATGAATTTGTTGAAGTACGCTTAATACAAAATGGCACTGTCATAGTCACATATACTGGTTATACAAATGAAAGCGGTTATTTCACAATTCTAATAGATCTGAAATTAGAAATCGGAGAGTACATTATTGAAATCATTCATCCGGCAAATGACTATTATGTACATGCTGCTGTTAATGGAACACTCACAGTTGTGAGAATTCCAACTAAGATTGTTAGCCAAAACGTAACGGTAGTTTATGGTGAAGAAGTAGAATTAATTGCAAGACTTCTCGACATCGATAACATTACAATTACTGGAGTTAATGTAACATTCGTATTACCTACTGAAAACATAACATGTACAACGAATTCCACAGGACACGCTGTAGCTACTTACCTTACTGATAAAATCACTCCTGGACAATATGAGATTACGATTATATTCGATGGAACAAGAATATATGATAAAACAACATTTAAATTCGCATTATTTGTAGAGAAAAGACCAACGAACGCCAAAATTGAGAACAACCTCAGCGTAGAATACAGCGATACGCTTCAATTGAGAATTAAAATAGTGGACTTCAAGAATTATAGTGTACCCGAGTACTCTATTCAGGTGCTAATAGTCATTAATGATGAACAACTTCTCGTGTTCTCCGGCGTTACTAATGAGAGCGGAGAAATAGTATTTGACATAACGGCTAATCTAACTCCGGGTGATTATCAATTACTAATTAAATCTG
>JAHKLH010000151.1 GCA_029856635.1 Candidatus Njordarchaeota archaeon | reverse complement strand
CTACTAAATATGACAATGCATAATATACTAATTTCTTAACGGTTTCTGGATCATATTCGAGACTATGCACAAACGTTCTGTTCTTTGTGTAAAAACTTCTTCTTTATAGCCATTTCCAAATCAATCCCAAATAATGTTGCAAGAACGAAGATTTGTAAAATACTATCAACAAGAACGTCTTCTGTATCAGGCTCCATTGATAATTCCTGAATTAATTCCTCATCAATTTCAAAATTTTCTCCGCTTGCAATTAATTCATATATTCGTCGTTGTAACTCACGCAATTGCATAATGGCACCAAAAATAAAGGTAATGTTTTCCAAAAAGAATTAGAATGTTACATAGATAAAACGAGAATATTTCTACGATATTTTATTTAGAATGTATTCATGACTGAAATGAAATTAACTAGGAGGACTAACCATTTCACGCAACAGTCTTTCCTCCTCGTCTTGCGAAACATTTTCCAAGTCTTCTATGATTCTAATTGGCTTTAGATTAGAATTATAAATTATTAAAGTTATACCATTGGTTAATGCTAGTCTTTTGGGCTTGATAATGTATGCAAAAGTGCTTAAAACAACTTTTTCAAATTTTCTTCTATGCGCTTCGTCCTTTAAATCCACTTCAGGACTCACCACCTCTATAATACTTACTACGCAATCTTCATCTACGATTGCTAAATCTGGGACTAAGCCATTAATTTCTAACTCTTCTAAAACGGGAATACCTCTCCTTTTTAATAAGGTTTTTAACATGAAGGTTACATATTTTTCTGTTTGTCGAACATGTTTTCCCTTAATAAGTTTTGCAATTTTTGAAAATGAATATGTTCTACTCTCCATATTCTTCTCCTAGGATTTTGTCTCATGTAATCTCTTAAATGTTTTAATGGCTGCTTCTACTGCTCGTCTTGCATATTCTTCGATTCTCTCTTGTGCCTGTAATCTTGTGGCTCCTGGTCCAATGATTCCTAGTCCAACGGGTTTTCCGTATTGTACTGCCATATCCATTAATTTACGCGCGACATTCACGCCTATTATCTCATCATGTTTTGTTTCTCCCTTGATTATTGCGCCGAGACACACCACTGCATCAATATCATTTCTTTCAAGGAGGGTCTTAGTAGCAAGAGGTATTTCGAAAGATCCAGGTACGCGTATGATTTTTACAACTTTTGCTCCCAAAAACTTGGCATGATCTTTTGCTTTTTCTTCCATTAGGCGGGTTATATCATAATGAAATTCAGATACAACAATACCTAATCTAATTTCTTCTTTCATATTTTAATCCCCTCCTTGTATACAATTGCATCAATTTCAATTAAAACGCCCTTAGGCAAATTGGAAACTTCAACTGTAGTTCTGGCAGGTGGATCTTTTTTGAAATATTTTGCATAAACTTGATTAAAATCTGGGAACATCTTTATGTTCTTAAGAAACACCGTTACCTTAACTACATCTTCCATTGATGCACCAACTGCATTTAATATTGCTTTTATATTCTCAAGAACCTGCCTCGTTTGGGTTTTAATGTCATTACCAACAATTTCTCCAGTTTTGGGGTTGATTGGTATTTGACCAGATATAAAAATCCATCCTGGTGGAACCAAAATTGCTTGAGAATAGGGACCAATAGGTTTGGGAGCTTTTTCAGTGAAAATTACACGTTTAGTCATACTTATCACTTTAAATTATGCATTATTTAAATTAACCCAAAATAAATACATTAATACATCACAAAAATGTTTTTCTAAAGGCGGCAGTAGAAAGCAATCTATTGAATTATTTCCTCAAGAATTTCCATAAGCGATTCCAAGAATTCTTCTGGTGGTGCTGCAATTGGTTCTAATCCAAGGGTTTCTCTTGATATGGTCTTGCCCTCTTTAACAATTTTCCTCTCTTCTTCAGTTATTCCACTCTCAAGAAGCCTCATAAGTGCTTGACTAAACCACTCTGGCATTTTACCCTCTTTAGAACCAAGGTTTCGTAAAGCAATGAAGATCTCTGCTGGAGCTACATCTTGTGGACATCGATCAATGCATTTCATACAAAGTGCACAATTCCAAGCATGATCTATAAGCTCTGGAGCATATCCAGTTCTAATCATGTGTACTATTTTGTGTGGCTTATGTTCAAGGAGTAACATTGTAGTACATCCTGATGTACAACGCATGCATGAGAGGCATAAGTTTGTATTAAATTTTTGGAGTTTTTTGAGTATTTTCTCATATTTTTTTCTTTCTTCAAGTATGTCCAAAACTAATTCCATCCAATCACCACAACAATAATAATAAAATTGCTATAATTATGCCTATACATATAGAGATTGGGATAATTATTGTTTTAGTATCCCAAGAAACGAAGAGAAGTTGCTTTAAATAATTAGTAATTTCTTTTTTACTTAGTTTGCTTGCACCATATTTTCGTGGTTCAAAAACGAAGGGTGCTTCTGCAACTTTTTTCCATTTTCCTTTTGCTAAAATCTCCACAAGGATCTTGTATCCAATTCCTCTCATCTTAACGTTTTCAACAACTTCCTTTTTTACGGCGAAAAATCCAGACATGGGATCTTTAACCTTTAGTGTCCTTGGGATGAACAAATATGAGAGAAATCTAGCACCATGAGAAATAACTTTGCGCATACCAGATAATCCCTTAGCTTGCCCACCTTTTACATACCTACTAGCAATTGCAATGTCTGCTGTTTTGATTTTTTCCAATAATTTAGGAATGATTTCTGGCGGATGTTGTAAATCTGCATCCATTACAACAAATACATCTCCTTGTGCTTTAGAAAATCCATACAATACTGCAGTGCCTAGACCTAATTTCTTCTCTCGGACAAATACACGAATGGGATACTTTTCAGATAATTCTTGTGCTACTTCTGCGGTTCCATCAGGAGAGTTATCATCAACGATTATTATCTCATAATCATAATTCTTCAATGCTTTTGCTATTCTTTTAACAAGAATCGGAATATTTTCTTTCTCATTGTATGTTGGAATCACTATAGAGACTTTCATGATGCATCCCTAAATGTATCGCGGCTTTAATTTCTTGAGTGCATCACCTAGAGATAGAGTATCTCCGCTTGAATCTAAGGCAAACTCATAACCACAACGAGGACACTTGATGAACCTACATTCATTTCCAAAAATCGCTAATTCACATCCCTGACATGCAAATGTTCTTGCGTAAGTTATGCTAAATCTAAATCCACATCGTGGGCATGTAACGATATCATCTCTCATCTTAAGCGCCAAAAGAAAAGAGTAGGAAATATATATTTATTTAATGCAATAAATAGTATTTCTTCGTGTTTAGCTTAGTATTTGTGATCTATAACTCATGAATCCTTATATGTCTCATGTCCTTATCTTTATTAAGAGGGCGGTTAGCTTGAGAAGAATTTCCTTAATTTTTTTGATGGATGAGCAAAAGCCCGTAGATGAGTGGTTCTCGAAAATTTACTATTACGAAATAAGTAAGTCGTTTGAAGAGGAGGGGTCTTTTTCTCAGATAATGGATGTTGTTATGAAGTTAGGATTATTTCCTTTATCACAAAAAACATTTAAGGAAATTATTTCTTTTATATCAAAAAATGGGATTAATGATTTCGAATTTATTATTCTTACAGATAATAAAACATCGTGGTGTCTTGAAAAGACAAAAAGAAGTTTTTCGATTGAATACGCAACATTATCTTTATGTGGAGGAATTTGGACAAAAATGTTTAGAAAAATCTTAACTAAGGAGTCTAGGGACAAAGAGCTTAATATTATCTTTAAACTATTTAATTTACTTAACATTCCTAATGCTAAATTTGTCTTTCATTTGAAAAAAACTGATGAATTCATTTTTGGGCTTTATAGTGCAGAGAGAAAGTTCGTAATTTATTTAATTGCACGTGAGGCGCCCGGAAAATTACCATTAGGAATTTTCTCAGAACTTGAAGACACCATTAGAGAATTAAAGATACGCGAAGGAATTTATTTAGTTTCTGAACGAATCATTAAGATAAATTAACGTAGGATGTGATGATATTTACGTCGTCCTTCAAGTAATTTCCTTGCGCCCTCTATTATTCGCTTAGCCAGTACGGGCCCAATTCCGGGAATCTTCTCTAATTCTTGTGGTGATGCTTTTGCTAATTTTTCAAGAGTATCAAATCCATGTCGTTTTAATGCACGAGCACGTACACGGCCAACAAATGGAATTCTTACTAATTCTACAAGATCCGGTTTAACTCCCTCACTTATACGAATACGTAATGTATCTAAAGCAATTACTATTTGAGGAGACACATTAAGCATGCTTGCTAATTCTTTTGCACAATAAGTTAACCATTCGGAAACACGTATTAATTCCAGAAAATCTCCGCCACCAAATCTTGGAGAAAATGGCTCAAGTATTTCTTTAAGTGGAATTTCATTTATCCAAGCGTGTAAAATTACAATTAACCCAAGCATTCCT
>JAHKLH010000150.1 GCA_029856635.1 Candidatus Njordarchaeota archaeon | reverse complement strand
TTTTATTATATTGATTAGAAATACGAAATAAAACAGTTTAAAACTGTACAAGTACAGTTTAAATTTCTAAGTACTCATTTGATATATGAAAAGTGCAAGTTAATTGCTCTCAGAGAATTTAGATTCTCTGTTAATAGGTGTACTAAATGAGTATTGAAGAGTGCGAGAAGTTTCTTAATGAGGATAAATATGAGGAAGCTTTGAAATGCTTTGAAAAGATTCTTGGGAGAAACCCTAATAATATACTGGCATTATTAGGTGCTGCAGTATCTTGTATTTACTTAGAAAAATACTCAAAAGCATTGAAGTATTATGAGCGTATACTAAAAATTGACCCTAATAATGCAAA
The DNA here is from genome assembly GCA_029856635.1 of Candidatus Njordarchaeota archaeon. Lineage (GTDB taxonomy): Archaea > Asgardarchaeota > Njordarchaeia > Njordarchaeales > JAHKLH01 > JAHKLH01. The sequence goes on along the minus strand of JAHKLH010000150.1, from coordinate 4,143 downwards.
TGCTTGGTGGGGCAAAGGAGTTGCATTATTACGATTAGGCAGAGTTAAAAGAGCATTAGATGCATTTATGCAAGCACTGAAATTAGATCCAAGTATGGCGGAAGCATGGATCGAAATTGGAGTTGCTCTTCACGCACTTGGGAAGTATGAGAATGCATTAAAAGCTTTTGATAAGGCATTACAAATAGATCCTAATAATGCAATTGCCTGGATAAACAAAGGAGTTGTTCTACAAGATTTGAAAAAACATAAAGAAGCATTAGATTGCTTTGAAAAAGCGATAAAAATCGATCGAACATTAGCGCTTGCTTGGTATAATAGAGGCGTTGCACTTGAGGCACTTTCGCAGTATGATAAGGCGTTAGAATCATATAAAGTAGCTTTTGAATTAAATAAGAATGATATTCAAGCTCTTATACGAATTGCACGCATTTTATTGCAACAGAATAAACCAGAGGAAGCTATCAAATATTTGGATACTGCACTTGAAATTAATCCAAAATCTCCAGAAGCAAAATGGTATAAAGTTTTGGCACTAAAATTACTAAACAAAGAAAAGGAGGCATTAAAAATCATGGAGGAAGCCATTGAAGAAACTGAGGAGATAAAGTAATCAGTGTAGGGCGCGCTCGTCATTATTATTCAGAGGGAAACCCGCCTCATCATCAAAATTTAAAAGATCAATTCTATTAAACTTTTAACAAAGAATCTTAATGCTACAAAATTTAAGATTCTACTTATATATTTTAATCTATTAACTTAACTTAGAAAAGGGGTTTGTAAGATGAGTAAAGAAAAGAAAAAAATACCCAAAGAGGAAATTGAAAAAATTATGGAAAGAGCAAGACAATTATTAGGTGCAGTCATGCTTATGGTCGATCCAAAAGTTGTATATGGAAAACTTAAGGCATTCCTCGATATTCTAAACTTTAGTTATTTGATAGATCCAAAAACACGTACATTGATAGTACCCATTGCAGTGAGAGATGAAGGAGGGAATTTGCACAAGCATGAGATAATAATAACTGTTGAAAATACCTGGATTGTTTCAAGAACAAGAGTTATTTCAATTCCAAAGATACCTGCTGATGTAAGGGAGAGACTTTACAAGATATTATTGCGAGCAAACGCAGATATGCCAGAATGCAATTTTGGTATAGATAAAGATGACAATATAGTGCTAACACAAAGTATTCTGATTACAGCATTGCATTTTGAAGGATTTGCAGAAGAATTTTTAGCAATTCCAGCAGCTTTGAAATATTTCTGGTCCGGGATCTACCCAGAGATTAGAGAAGAATTTGAAAAATCTGCAGAGATTACTTAGGTCGCTGTGAGCTTACCCAAATATTTTGATATTTTTTCTACTTTTTCAGTATAACCTTCTTCTGACCATATGTCCCTTGCAGTCTCAAGAAGCTTTATAACTTTCTTAGCTAACAATGAGTCTATTCCAAATCTATTAACGTACTTCACGACTACTTCTCCTAAGCGTTCATAAAGTATAGCCGCCTCGAATTTGTTTTCTTTTGGATCGCCAACAAGAATATTTGTGTAGTAGATGAGTTTCTCGAGCGCCTTAATGCAGATATCTTTTTCTAGATGTTCAATAGCACTTTCAATCACATCTGCGAAATCATCAATTACTTCACGAGATAATTCTCCACGATGTATAAGCCATTCAATTATATCCTCAGATAATTTAAGAAGTCTTTCAAGAATGCTCTTTCTTGTTGCTTCAACGGAAATCATTGGGCATACTGATAAAGCCACATCAAGGAAATTAATATAAAATGGACTCCATCTCTCTCGCTCTCTATTAATCTCATTAATAACCTCTTGCGGCATTTCAGAAATTATTTTTATATAAAACAAGAGTTCTTCAGGAATACTTTTAATCCTCAATGATGCCTTGGCCAAAATAAATGCTATTGGATTCGTTATTCTGAGAAATACTGAACATGGGATTCTCTTACGCAAATAAAGCCGTAAAAACATGTTAAATGCTATACGAGATATTTCAAACATTTCCTTTGCCAACATCACCTTATCTTTTTCTGATGCAAGAAACGCACGATAATATATCAGGTGTAGGAATAACTGATAGAAATTGAAATATCTGTTATACGCTGTTGGGGGCGTTGCTTTAATAATTTCGTAGACATCCCTCAATACTGTATTATATACATCATATATAATTTTGTCTCTATCCTTAATTTCTAAACCATAAGCTTCTATCGCTGCAATGCTAGAAAGTAGTAATGTCTCCATTCTTAATAAAAGAATATGTGCCGCCTTGATTAACTCTGCCTTTCTTTTACCAAGCGAGAATATTCTTGCGAATAATGATTTTTGTTTAAGTATTTTATCAAATTTCTTTTGTGCATCCAAATATCTCAACTTACTTTCTGAATAATATTGCTCAACTTCCCGCCAATGTTTGAATCGATAAAGAATACGAAATATCTCCAATTGTTTCCGTGCATTATATAAAATCTCATATGCTATTTCATAATTTTTGAGCTTCTGAAGAATATCTTCAAACTTCTCATGAAAAGCGAGTTCTCTATATCTGTCAAATAAAATAAATAATGCTGCTTTTTGCAATAACTTATTATCTAATTTAAATAACTGGTCTATAAGAGATGGATATCTAGTTCTTAGGAAATCAGCAAATTCCTCTCTTACACCATGAAACATATATTGAGCATGCTTTGCTAAGAAATCTCTAAAATCTTTAAATTCATCTCTAACCTTCGCACTAAGGATTTCCTTAACATTTGTTGGTAACACTCTTTTGTATTTGTCTGGCAGTGTACAAAGCATTAAGGCAATCTTGGCAGCTACAAGACCAGCAATATCGTTATATGTTTTCGAATATGCTCGGAGGATCATAGCACGTTCATATGCATCGTATAAATCCCATTTGAAAGCTAAATCTAAGCATTCATTAAATAATTTTGCTTCCATTTCTGGCGGTAATGAGTATTTCTTTATTGCCGGCTTTAGAAACATTCTCTGTTCTGCTTCATATTCTCTTCTGACAATTTTGTCAAACTCAAGATTTGTTTTCTCTATAAAGGATGATGGAAAAGCACCATATATTAATGTGGCAAGATTTCGTATTTGCTCCACTTCAGGCAGTTCGCGTTTTTGTATAATCTTCTCTATTGCATCAATTACGGTCCTTTCAAGCTTCTTATCAACAATTTCTATACCCTTTGGAATCATTCTTTCAACTTCTGTAATTACTCTCTTTGCAATAAATGGTGCTGACGCATCAGTTTTGTCTGATAATACTGCCACAATTACATCTGGATTCTCAATACCCGAAACCACGTGAAGTCGTTTGTCATCCATTTCAATAGATCTAAACTTACCTGCACCAAGTAAGTCTGCAATTCCTTGCATAGCTCCTATTAGTGCAGAGAGGATTTGTTGTCGCTCACTCTCTTCAAATCCCACCTGTGCAACCATCAAACCAGAACGTAATATCACTATAACCCCTTCAACCATTTCCCTCATCACTTCCTCAATGATATATACATTAGCATCTATTATTTAATATTAACATTTATATCTTCTAATGAAATGCCCGAATATTAGGCAAAAACTTACACTTATTGATAAATAAATCATATAATCTTCGAGCAATCATAACATTATGTTAAAAAATTCTATCAAATTAAGAAAAATTGCCATTTATTAGTACGCTGATATGGTTTAACTCTCAATAGACTTCATGCCTTAAGACCCATTAAGCAATCAAACTTCATACGACCCCATATCCCGAATTCATCACCCCATTTAAACCTTCAAAATGCTTCATAAGCCCGAGCAACCCCGGCCTAAGCGCAAGCTGATGTTCGCGCTCTGCGGCGCATTTGTATGAGTTCGCGCTAGGCCGGGGCTTGGGCCACGCTGGATCATACGTGCTCGTGGCACACAGCGTATTTCGGCCTCTTGCTCGGGCCCTAAAATAAAAACTAATATTTGTATGTGGCGAGGAAGAAAAGGCATCAAAAACATTCTCGTTCCGCCGCTGGTATGGTTTAGACTCGCATAAATACATTGCCTTAAGCCTAAATTAATCACCAGATAAGCCCTATACCGTAGCCTGCATACTCTCACCGCGCTTAATCA
>JAHKLH010000015.1 GCA_029856635.1 Candidatus Njordarchaeota archaeon | reverse complement strand
TTACAAATGGTTTCCCCAGAGGATTACCACAATTTTTCACAAAATCCGAAATCCAATTATATAATCTATAAAGATGAATACTATCTGTTGCGTTGATGACAATTATTGCGCCATCAGCATCCTCATAGTATGCCTTTCTAAGCTTAGGATGAGTACTTGATGGAATTTCCCAAATAATCCATTCTACTCTAATCCCCAAAACATCTTTAACTCCAGTGTATATTTTTGGGATGCGCGTAGGTTTTAATTCTTTGAAAGTTTTCCCCAGGTATCTGAGTATTAACGAAGTTTTCCCGTTGCCATCATCACCGATTACAACAGCTCGTATTCTAATTAACATTTTTTATCAATTATGATTAATCATTACAATTTAAAAAGTCAGTAACATCTTAAGTATACGTCTTCTGGTACCGAGAGATTAAGGGTATTAATGATTACAAACCAGAAAGAGTAAATAGTATCTATTTTAATTGTTATATCACTTAAGACGAGAACTTATTGTGAATACATCCAATGAACTTCTTCGTAGGCAATAGAGCTTCTTTAAAATTTCTCTAGCATCTGGCCATGTGTCGAAATAGAGGTGTTTGTTTTTTCTAGGAATCAGGGCCATTGTCACGCAAATTACTGTAAGCTCAAGGCGATCTATCAAATTTCTAGTTAAGAATCCAATAGCACCCATTTTTTCACCAATTTTATCAATTCCACTAAGCTTAACCATTATTTCTTCTGCCTCTTTTGCTTTTCTTGAAAGCAGACTTTTAATGACCGGTATAGGGAACTCAAACATTGGACTAAAGCCAATAGTCATTTTATAATCAGTATCAATTACAACTGCAATTTGAACGTCAACGTATCCACTTATTGTGAAGGGATGTTGAAAGAATCCCGCCTCAATTCCCACACCAAAATTTGCATTTTTAACAGTTTCAAGCGCAAATAATGCTCTTTCAATAGCACCAATTAGGATTTCTACATATCTCATTGGCTGAGGAGGAACGCTCGTTTTTGGTTTCACGCCAATTACTTGAGCTGATTGATTAAAAATTTTCTCAAATGCTATTTTTGTTCCCTTAATTTTTATTTGATTCTTCGAGCCAATAGCAACAATCAACGATAATCACCAATGGATGGCGAATTTGGTAGTTATTCCTTAAATTAAGTATATATAATTAACAAGCATTTTCTAACTTTAGATTTGAATGGGGGATAACTGATGCTAAGAAAATTTAGTCAGTCACTTAGGCGGCTATTTAATAGAATCCGAGGAATCACAATTGACGAAGAGAAACTTGAGGAATTACTTCGTGAATTTCAGAAGATTCTGATTGAAGCGGATGTAAAAGTTGATTTAGCACTTGAAATGACGAGAAATATAAAAGAAAGGATTTTAAAACAAGCTAAAGAAATCCCAAGAGGAATTCCATTAAACACAATTGTTCTAAAGGCATTATGGGATGAGCTTATTAAGTTTGCGGGTGAAAAGACTTATCCATTAAATATCAAACTCGGAAAATTAAACAAAATATTATTCATTGGACTACAGGGAAGTGGAAAAACTACCACTGTAGCAAAATTGGCAAATTGGTTAAAGAAGAGAGGATACAAAGTTGCAATAATTTGTGCAGACACGTGGAGACCAGGAGCTTACGATCAATTGAAACAACTTGCTGATGCTATAAAAGTCCCGATTTATGGCGACCCTAACGAGAAGAATCCAGTTAAGATTGTAAAAGAAGGATTAAAACGTTTTGCGAAATATGATGTGGTACTTATTGATACTGCGGGTAGACATAGAAGAGAAGAGGATTTGATGAAGGAGATGAAAGAACTTGTAAAGGCAATCAAGCCTGATGAAGTAATTCTTGTAATTGATGGAATGATCGGACAGCAAGCATATGAACAAGCTAAAGCATTTGCTGAAGCTGTTGGAGAAATAGGATCAATAATCGTAACAAAACTGGATAGTGCAGCAAAGGGAGGTGGTGCCATTGCTGCTTGCGTCGCTGCAAAAGCACCTATTAAATTTATTGGGACTGGAGAAAAAATAGAGGATTTTGAGCAATATGTTCCGATAAGATTTATTTCAAGGTTGCTTGGAATCCCCGATGAGAAGCTGATATCCGAATTATCCAAATTGACACCCAAGCAATTAATAGAAGGAAAGTTCACGTTAAAAGACCTAAAAGAGTATTATGAGAGTGTTCTTAGCCGTGGTGGTATTTTTGCACGCCTAAAGGAGATGATTGGTCTAGGAATCTCTGAGAGGGAACTCAAGAGGGGAATAGCTCGACAGTTAGCTATTTTATATAGTATGACAGAGAAAGAGCTTGAAAATCCAGAATTATTAAAGGAGCATAGTAGAGTCCTAAGAATTGCAAGAGGCTCCGGGACATCCTCATCAGAAGTGAGAAGGCTGTTAAAGCAGTACAGAGTATTGAGAAAAGCAGTAAGAAGGCTCATGAGACAGAAGGCGTTGAGTAAAAAAGCGGCACTTGCTAAGATACTAGAGGGAGAAGTTGACTTATCAGAATTAGGTGATATTAAAGAACTTCGTAAACTTATTCGGTGGAAACTTTGAATAGATTTTTAATTGAAAGAGAATGGTTTATAGAAAATCATTCTAAGAAAAGAGTTGCTCTCTTAATCGTGAGAATGCCTTTATTCAATGAACGATATGTACGCTTACTTAGCATTGGTGGAACTCTCGGGAAATTGGAAAAGCGGGGTTTAGATAATGTTTTTATTAGGTTCAAACTTAGAAACCTGGCTCCGAACGATGAAAGAAGGATAAAAATATCATTAGAGGTTGAACGAAAAAAGAACAATGTAAAAGACCTTGGATTATTAACCGATATTCCCATACATTTGAGAAAAAGCTATATGCTTATGGCGAGCCATGCACCCAGAAGAATTCGCAAGATTGCAAAAAATATCGCTTACAAATCCCAAACTATTGAGGATGTGATAAGAGAGACCTTTGAATTCATGAAAAGGAATTTTGAACTAATCGATGAATCCCTAAACCTGAAAGAGATGCTTATAACAGGTAAAGGAAATATTGAAACATTTGTATCTTTTTTCGTTCTTCTTTGTAGCTTAGTGGGCGTGCCTTCCAGAAAAGTATATGGCGTTGTTGCCGAAGTGGATAAGAAATACGTATGGGCTGAGGTATTAACTAAAAATGGTTGGATTGAAATTGACCCAGCAAGATTTTCTCTTGAAATATCCCCAGAGTGTATTCCTATCAAAGTAGAAGAACCCAATTCCGAAATACCAGAGTATAGAATTCTTACTGTAAGAAGTCCAGAGAGAGGTTTAGTAATTGGAATTTCTGTTAATGAAATAATGATGCGCGCTAAGCGATTATTAAAATGATGCTATTTTCTTGAATAATGTGCTGTAAAACCGTTAATTAGAGTTGATGATTTTGCGAAAACTTATAAGTGCAGAAAAAATTTAGTTATAGGGGTTTTTCGTGAGTGGACTATAGATGATGCTACTTTGGTGGGCTACATCGCTAAATGACATGATTCTTGCAGGACTTTATGAATCAAGCTCATTATTTAATTTTCTCAATTTTGATATAGATATTGTAATCAGATATATCAACAACCGAGTATACATCGACCCTAGAAAAGTTATAAGATTGGCTAAAGCACTTCTTAATTTAGCAGAAGAACAGAATGATCCATTTATAAAGTACTTAATGCATAGAGCATTAGGAAAAGCATATTTTGAATTAGATTTATATGCTACAGCATTAGCGCAAATAAAGGAATCCATGAAGATTTTAGAGAAAATAAAAATGGATGTAATTTACAGTGTATCACCTGAGTCCTTAAATGAAGAATTTGCAAAACTTAATGCAATTGCTGGATTTCTCGCATATAGATTAAGAGAATGGAATGTTGCTAAAAAATATATCGAAAATGCTTTAGATTATCTCAAGAATATGATTTTGAAAAAACCAAGCGAAAGAAATATGAAGACATTACTAGGTGAATTATACTCGATCTATGGTGATGTGCTTGCTTTTTTGGCAAAACCAGAATCTACTAATGCTTACGAACAAGCACATGAATTATTAAAAGAACAACCCTCTATGCTCCTAATAATAAATGGTGTGAAATTAGCAGCACACTTAATTGCTCGTGGTTTTAGAAATGAGGCACTCATGCTTTTAAGAGAGATTATAGAAAACCCGTTTAACTTGTTTAAGCACGCAGATGATGGAGTTTTAAAGAGCGCTCTTTTGGCAATAAATCTTAATATTAATAGATTTCTATCTGAGATGAGATTAAGATCGTATGAACAAGCCTTAAATTTTGTAATCTCTACAGAAGGTCTCAAAGGAATTACATTTGCCTTTAGAACATGGTATAAAATCGCAGATGGGATAAGATTAATGTATGAATTGAATAGGGGAATTCTTTATGCATCACCAAAGCAGGTGCTTGCATTAGAGCAAATGAGAAGAAGAAAAATACGTGCATATCAAAGTAGATATGAAATCTACGTTCCTTGGAGAGCATTAAAATATGCGAATCTTGAAAAAGTCGTAGATATCTTATCTCCTGTCTTTGAGGAAGTATACTTGCTTGCTTTTTCGAAGGAGAACGAAAACTCATATTCTGTTTTTCTCATCTCTTTAAAGCCGAAAGGTGTTTATATTCAATCGGCATTTAAAGTAGATGCAAACACAATAGCAAATATAAGCAAAAATATGAATGATTTCTCTATTCTTAGAAGACTCGTTGGAACAGAGATTCTTGAGAAGTTGTATGAATTAAATGAAAAATCCTTATTGATACTATCACTTGATGATGCACTTCATGAAATCCCCTGGGAGAATATTCCTATTGATGGGGATTATCCTTATATTGGCTTAAAGGTACCTATCGTTAGAATTCCAACAATATATGCAGCATACTTATGGTTAATGACGCGCGGAGGATCATCAACATTCTCAATAATTGGAGAAAGAAGAATTGATGAATATAAAATGGTGAAGAAGAGTCTTAAAAGACGCGGTTATAGAGTAATTGATGAATATGAATTCATATATTATCTGGACGAAAATGCAAGAGTTAAAGGTTTTCACTTCTGTAGTAATCTACTTGAAAGCGTAATTGATGCACAAGTATTACCAATAAGTCGGCTAATAATACGATCAGATGATGAAATGCTTTTGTGTATGCGTGCAGATTTCGCTTTTTTAAATGCTCACAATACTACATCTATTTTCCTGGACGAATTTGGTGAACATAGCCTGCCCATTTGTCTATTATCCGCGGGAGTACAAACAGTAGTATCTGTTATTGGTTTTCCTTCAGAAAAAGAGATGTTTGAATTTGCTTATGAATTTTACAAGCCCCGGAGATTACGTGCATATGAGCGTCTTTTACATGCTAAGAGGGAATTATATAAGAAAGGATCGGATGCATTCAAATATTATGTTATGTATGGAAATCCCTTGGTGTTATTATGAAGGGAAAACTTATATGTATTGAAGGAATCGATGGAAGTGGAAAGACAACACAAGTAAATTTACTTGCCAAAGCACTTCATGATAGGGGGTATGATGTTATAATATTGAGAGAGCCGACTGATGGAGTTTATGGCAGAAAAATTAGAAAAATGATAGAAGAAGGTAAAACGGATCCAGAAGAACTCTTTGAGCTTTTTTTGAAAGATAGAAAAGAAAACATAGAAAAAAACATTCTTCCAGCTTTGAAAAATGGAAAGATCGTTATTATGGATCGCTATTACATATCAACTCTTGTCTATCAATCAGAGGTAGGCATTGAGAGAATTCTAGAGGCACATGAAAAAATATCAGCACCTAAGCCAGACCTGGTAATAATATTGGATATCCCCGTGGATGAAGCATTAAGAAGATTAAAGGTAAAGAGTTGCGATTCTTTTGAGCGAAGAGAAATATTAGAGAAGCACAGAAAACAATATGAGAAAATAGCAAAATACTTAAGAGAGAAGGAAAAGATGAATGTTGTTATAATAGATGCAACTGGTAGTGAAGAGGAAGTTCATAAAAAGGTATTGAGAGAAGTATTAGAAGTAATAAAAAATTGAAAAATCACTCGATTTCTGGTAACGATAATTCTTCTTTTGATTCTTCCTCAACAGTAGATTCTTGTTTTGGAGTCTCTGCAGCCTTTTCAACAAGTTCTTCTGAAGTTTCTGTCTTCTCTTTTTCCTCTGATGGAGATACTACTTCTCGCTCAGATTCTTTTATTTCTCCACGGGTCTTTTGTTCCTCTTGGATTTCTATCTCTGGTGTTACTATGCGAGTTTCAGTTATTACCTCTGGAGCCTTTATTTCTTCTGCAGGTTTGAAATAAGCGACAGCACTTTTAATTTCGTCTAGTTTTTTGCTTATTTCATTTAGCATTTCTATTAATTGCTGTTGTTGCGTTAATGACTTTCGATATTGTCTTAATAGTTGAATTAATACGGACTGTATTGTTGCCAAATCGTGATGTATTACTGGTATTTGGCTTTGTATTTCTTTTACAGCGACCTTACTAATTTCCTGGGCTAACTTAACTGCTAATTGATATGCTTCCGTTTTTGTTTTTACGGGAATTGATATTCCGTATGGGTGTTTTCTCACATTTTGTAAATTCATTCCTTTGAGGATAGTTAACACATGGGGCGTTCTCGAAAGCCAGTATTGGATTGCCTTTACGTAGTAACCACCACTTTTCTTGTTTGCAGAAAATCCTACAGCATATCCAGCGCCATATTGTTCACACAAAGCCTCAAGTTGTCTAATACTCCAAGGTTCAGTAAGTTCTTCATACACTAGAATGACATTACCAAGCATATCAAAAGTTTTTGGCGGATTTGGTATATTATATGATGCTGTTTCTAGTTGCTTTATTCTATAATTATATATTGTATCAATAGCCTTCCTTAAATCTGTTCTAACTAAATAGTCAATTCCTGCAGCAATTCTTAGTAATATGTCTCTTTTTTCATTCCAGAGAGGATGAAACGTCACGGCGATGTCACGGTCACAGACAGCCGCGGCTAATGCTAACAATTGTGCATTAGGAGAATCTTCAGCGCAAAACCTTGAGAGGGACACTGCAGTATCAAAGAATCTAACATTAATCACTGATGGAAGAAGATGGATATATTTCAAAGTGCTTTCATGATGATCGATGTAGTATACCAGAGGCTGCTCATTAGGATGTTTTTTCATTATTTTTTTTACAAAATCCTCAAAGAAACCGGCAAAGCTTTTTGGATCTTTAGTATTAATTGCTATATCGATGAAAATGTGCGTTTTTGCTGATAAGATAAAATCTTCATCAAATGCATCATAAATATGTGAAATGTTTTGAGGATCCGTCACCTTATATCTTACTAAGACAGAGTTCTGATGCAATCCTAATTTTCTAGCTAATAAGCATGCAGATGCTGTTCCATGACCATCATAGTGCCCAAAAATTAATACTTCTGGCATTAAACTCACCATTTTGTGCTCATTCATAATTCCTTGTATTTTCCTAATACACTTCTCTCTGTTTTGAAATAACATGACATACTTTTAATTGTTTCTTATTTCTAAAAAATATAGCATCCGTTTCCATTAAATTGTTCTCTGTTGCTAATTATATCAATTTTCAAAAGCTAGAAAAATCAATTTTACGAAGATTTAAGGAAATAAAATATTGAAAGAACATGAAAAGTCAAACTCCATGTAGTGCTTCTTCCTCTCTTATGTATGGTTTTCCAAGAATAGGAGTACCTATTCGAGCTTTAAGCTTTGATGCAAATGTAAGCACCACAATTGTTGTAGCATAAGGCAGAATTCCGGCTAAATGAATATCTATTCCCCAATTTTCTGGTAACAAAACTTGAAATGCATAAAGTATTCCAAAAAGATAGGCAATAATTAAAGCGTAAATAGGATTCCATAAGGAGACAATAACTAATGCAAGCGCGATCCAACCTTTTCCGATGGTGATTAAATCGCTCCAATGTTGCAAGCTCACTAATGAAATGTATGCGCCACCAATTCCAGCGAATAGTCCACTTAGCATAACACAGACGTATCTTATTAATGTGATATTAACTCCTGATGCTTCAGCAGCAATAGGGCTCTCTCCTGTTGCTCTTATTTCTATACCTATTCGTGTGTAAAATAAAATGAACCATAAGAGAATGCTCACTAAATAAGCAAAGTATACAACAACATCTTGTGTGAAAAACGCAGATAATATTGGAACATCCGAGAAGATTCGAAGTATAGGTACTCTTAGCCTTAGTGGTTTACCAATATATTTGTGACCAATTAATGTTGCAAGACCAATTCCAACAAATGTTATTGCTAGTCCAGAAATTATCTGATTACCTCTCAAATTAACTGTAACGAAAGCATGTATTAGTCCCAAGAGAGCACCAACAATTGCAGCGGAAATGAATCCAAGTAATATACTGTTTGTTTCATATGCTACTGCAAATCCAACAGCAGCACCTAACATCATTATTCCTTCTATTCCAAGGTTTAGAATTCCAGATCTCTCAGAATATATTTCACCTAAGCATGCAAGTAATAGTGGGGTTCCCAACTTAACTGCTAATGCTAATAATAATGTTAACGCCCATATATTCATAGTCATTCACCGCTTGATTCTTTGCTGATTTTGAACAAGCTGGAAGTAAATTTTACGCGTATTGAATAGTGACGTAATGTTTCTGCTACCGATAACACTAGGAGCAAACTACCAATGAAGAGGTTTGTGGTTTCAACTCCAGTATGAAAGATGATTTCTATAGAGGAGCCAGCTATAAAGAAAATTCCCATAAGAATTGATGTTAAAATTGCTGCTATTGGATGTAATCCTGCGAGCCAAGCTACTAATATAGCAATGAAACCATAACCGCGTGATACTTGTTCTGGGCGTCGAAGTTGCGCAGGAATCGCACCAGCAACAGCATTTACTCCAGCTAATCCAGCAAATCCTCCACTTAAAAACATTGCAATCATGACTACTTTCTCATAAGATATTCCATAAGCTTTTGCAGCATCTGGATTTGAACCCACTGCACGTATTTCATATCCTAATCTACTGTGGAGAAGAAGAATATAAACGAAAAATGCTGAAAAAATGCCGATTATTAACGTTGGAATAGGGACAGGAAATGTTCTTGAAATTTTTGGAAGACAAGCACTAGGTGGAAATGGTCTAGTAACGGGGTAATTCGTTACCGGATCCTGCCATGGCCCCATTACTAAATAGTAAACTAATTGATAAGCTACATAGTTTAACATCATTGTTGTGAGTACTTCATTAACATTCCATTTACTTTTGAGAATTCCAGCAATTAGCCCCCAAACACCACCAGCTATAAAACCAAATAAAAACATCAGAGGTATAACTATCAATGCTGGTTTATCAGGCATGAAGTAAAGTGCAATCCATGTTGCCACTATAGCTCCTAAAAGCATTTGTCCTTCTGCACCTATATTCCAGACGCCCGCTCTAAAAGCGATAATTAACCCAATACCACATAAAAGCAAAGGAAGAGCATTTCTAAGTACTCCAGACCAACCATAACCACTTATAAGAGGATATATAAAAGCTTCCCATACTGCAATCACTGGGTTGATTCCAAACATGGTTAAAATTGCGAGACTTATTAGAATAGAAACAAAGATTGAGATTAATGAGGCATGTGAGTAAGGAATTGGATGCTCTCTGCGTCTAATTATGAATCGAATCATTTTACATCTCCTTTTGTCATTAATTTACCAACTATTTCGATACTAGCTTTTTCCTTTGGAAGGATTCCTTTAATTCTTCCATCTGCCATAACCATAATTCTATCGCTTAATTCAAATAATTCGTCAAGATCCTCAGAAATCAACAGGATTCCAACGCCTTTTTCTTTCAATTTTACTAGCGCATTCCTTATGTATTGTGTTGAAAATGCATCCAAACCAAGTGTTGGATAAGCAGCAATAATTATTTTAGGATTTCGTGCCATTTCTCTTGCCAAGATCAACCTTTGTATATTCCCTCCAGACAAATACTTTGCTGGAGTATTTAGATCAGGAGTAACGATTCTGTACTTTTCAACTAATTTTTCGGCCCACTTTTTAATTTCGGCCCATTTAAGAAGAAATGCACCAGCGAACTCTTTTTTATTATGAAAACCTAACAATAAATTTTCCATAATACTCATGTCTGGTACTATGCCATAACGTATTCTATCATCAGGAATAAAACTAATTCCATATTTAATCCGAATTTTGGGCGGAAGTCTTGTTATTTCTACAAGATTGTTTTCCGAATCTACAAAGATTTTTCCTCGAGCTACTGGTCTTAATCCCACCAAAGCTTCCACTAATTCCTTCTGACCATTTCCTGCGACTCCTGCAACTCCGAGTATTTCACCAGAGAGTAAATCAAAGGATATGCCCTTTACTACAATTTCTTTTGCATCATTTCTTACCCATAAATCAACCACCTTAAGCAAAATTTTCCCTGAATTAACTTTGTTAGAACTAATTTCTAAATTTAGATTTGTACCAAACATCCAACGAGTCAAGAGACTAGGTGTTGCATCTTTTGTCGACACAGTTCCAATCACTTTTCCTTTTCTCATTACAGTTATCCTGTCGCTCACTTCAAGTGCTTCACTGATTTTATGTGTAATGAAAACAACTGAATTTCCTTCCTCAGCGAATCGTCTCATGAAACGAAATAGCTCTTGTTTTTCTGGTGGTGAAAGAGTGGTCGTTGGCTCGTCAAATATTAAGATTTTTGCACCTCTAATAAGAGCCTTAATTATTTCAACTCTCTTTTGTTCTGCGGCCGAAAGTTGATATATTTTGGCATCGGGATTTATGATTATATTGTATTTTTTATGAATCTCTACGACTTTTTTCCTGATTTTCCTAATTGGCATTATTATACCAGAATTCTTTAATCCTATCACAATATTTTCGATAACACTTAACGAGCTTGCAAGTTTTGGTGTCTGAGGAACCATAAATATTCCTAATCTTATGGCATCTTTTGGAGATCTAATTTCTACTTTTTTACCCCAAACATAAATTTCTCCAGAATCCTTTTCATAGAGACCACATAAAATGTTTACTAGGTCGTTTTTCCAGCACCGTTTTCGCCAAGAAGTGCATGTACTTCTCCAATTCTCAATTCAAAATTAACTTTATCGTTAGCAATAACTCCAGGAAATCGTTTGGTGATATTTACCATCTTAACAGCAAGGTTCTGCGACATTCATATCACTCCAAAAATTAAAAAAATTGCAAAAATAGAAAAAATAACAAAATATACAGAAATTGCGATTAATTTTATTCGCCTATAACAACTACGCCTTCCACGAACCAATTAATTGTCCATAACTGTAATCTATTCATGCGAACTCCGGGAGGAACCATGAGAGTGCCGTTGTTAGCATAGATCGGTCCTGTAAATGGATCAAATGTGGGATTTTCATCGCTCATTTGCTTGAGTCTTAGCATTATTAGATCATAGATGCTAATGTATTTCTTGTCATTTACGACCTTAATAACATCCTGCATACCATAAGCCTGTAATTCGGCTTCAAGTTTCTCATCGATTTGAAATGTAATTTCTTTAAGAACTGATTCAAATTTTGGATTTATTGGCATTCCAAACTTTGCACCTAATTCTACGGCTCCTTCTCTAAGCATCCACCAGTAATCCACAGAATCTTTCAAATTGTCCTTGTTGTATACACCAGTGTAAACCTTTGTAATAATATCTTCATAAATCTTCTCCCAATGAACTAATTGTCCACTAACAACCACATCAGGACCATAATCATACATGGGTGAATAATGACTAAACGTGTAAATCAAGCGACCATATTGCTCATACTGTTCTTGGCAGAATTGAATTATGGCTGGTGAGTCTTCAGTAAATGCAATAACATCAACACCATACGTGCTAACTAATTGGCTTGCTAAGTTTCTTGCGGTATCTGGATCGTACCATGCCCCAATTCTTGTTACATAAACGGTTATGTTCTTGTTAAGATATTTCGCTGCTTCAAGTGCACCAAGAGCAAATGCATTTATATGTCTAACGACTTCAGGAATATAATGTGCAGCAACGTATCCTATTTTTCCAGTTTGAGTTAATGCTCCAGCCATTAATCCATTTAAATAGTATAGTTGATAGAATTCAGCAAAGTAAAAACCAAGATTACTTGGCTGCTCACCCTGCAAGTAAATATTCCAACCAGAACAGTGGAAGAATAAAACATCTGGATATTGCTTAGCTAATTCGCAAGAGGGATATAGGAACTCAAAACTAGTCGCAAATATTACCTTGTAACCTCTATTTATAAAATCTTCCACTACAGTTCGAAAATCTTCAGCAGTAACACTCTCCTTATATGTTGTTTCTAGCCATGTAAATTTGTTTTCAACATAACGTCTTCCAACATCATGAGCATGCGTCCAACCATAATCGCCAATAGGACCAACATATATCCATGCGGCCTTAAACGCCATAGGCGCAGGGCCGATAACACTACTAGTAACATAAGTGTAGGTAATACCTGATCCAATTATGGCCGCAATAATCCCAATTAAAATGTAGGACAAGATTGTGCGTGTTTGCATATTTTCACCAACATTATTTTTTCTAAATATGATAATTTTTTCAGAAATAAAAAATTTTGTAATACTGAAATTTTTTAGTTAATTTAATAAAATGAAAAAGTGGGTAAAATATGCAAACATTTAAAAAAGTACAAAATACAAGAATAATCATAAATAATATTTTATTGTAAATACAGGAATCATGTTAATTTCAATAACTTATTTTGGTGGTCATACTTTTATCAATACTCGGAGCTTCTTAATGAATATCTACTTAAATTTTTGATTAGGTTTGCATGTCTATGGTTTCTCTACTATGACGAGAAAATTATAATCTTATACTCATGATAGCAAAATTGTAAATATTGATAATTTTTGTATTTTTTGAAAATATTGGCGAGATTTATGTATGATTTTCCCTATAAGAATGTGGTAATGTGTGCTCTTGGAAAGATTCCTGCTGATTTAGTGATTAAAAATGCTAATGTCATAAACGTTTTTACGGAGGAAATAATAGAATGTGATGTTGCCATTAAGGATGGTTATGTGTGTCGTATTGGAAAGACAAATGATATCATTGGAGGTAACACAAAAATAGTAAATGCTCATGGATACTATCTAGCTCCAGCATTTATTGATGCGCATATTCATATTGAGAGCAGCATGATAACTTTAACGGAGTTCGCAAAAACAGTTATTCCTCATGGTACTGGAACGATAATAACAGATATTCATGAGTTAGCAAATGTACTTGGGGTCTATGCTATAGACATAATTCTTGAGGAAGCAAAGAATATTCCATTAAATGTATTTATAATGCTACCTAGTTGTGTTCCAGCATTGGAGAACAAAGAGACATCTGGTGCAAAAATAACTGCGCAAGATTTGGAGAAGTATATTAAAGGCGAGAGAGTGCTTGGTTTAGGCGAAATGATGAATTATCCTGGTGTTCTTAATTTAGACGAGGAGGTGATAAAAAAGATACAACTTTCACAAAAGGAAAATAAAGTCGTTGACGGTCATGCACCACTTCTATTAGGAAAGGAACTTCAAGCATATATTTCAGTTGGAATTCATTCAGACCATGAGAGCACTACATCGGAGGAAGTTCTTGAAAAACTGCGTTATGGCATGTTTGTTATGCTTAGAGAAGGATCAGTATCAAAAAGTCTTCATTTGATTAAGACGCTCCTAGAGAGAAGGTTAAGTCTAGAACGATGTATAATTGTTACGGACGATAGGCATCCAGACGATTTGATTAATGAAGGACATTTGGAACCTGCTTTGAGGAAAGTAATAGAGTTTGGAGTTGACCCGATAAAAGTAATCAAAATGGTTACTATTATTCCAGCACTTGCTTTTAGAATTCCAAAAATCGGAGCAGTTGCACCGGGCTATAAAGCAGACGTTGTTTTGCTCGATAATTTGGATAAGATGAATATCAAAAAAGTATTTCTAGGAGGACGCCTGGTGGCATCTGACGGAAAACTTGTTGTAGATATTCCAAAACCAAAGTATCCCTCAAGGGTTTTAAGAACAATTAACGTAAAATGTATTCCAACATCCGACGATCTACTAATTAAGGTGCCTTTTAAAGCGGAGGAAGTATTTATCAATGTTATTGTCGCTAGAGATATAAGTTTGATTACAGAGCGTGCAAAGGAAAAAGTTCATGTGAGGAATGGAGTTGTTTTGCCAATTCCTGAAAGGGATATTCTTCAAATTGTTGTGGTTGAAAGACATAAGAAAACTGGAAATATTGGAAAAGGGTTCATTAGTGGTTTTGGATTAAAAACCGGGGCACTTGCCTCAAGCATAGCTCATGATAGTCATAATATTGTCGCAGTTGGCGCAAATCTTAATGATTTGCAAATTGCCATTAAGAGAGTTATTGAGATTCATGGTGGAATCGTAGTTGTAGCTAATGGTAAAATAGAAGCAGAATTATCGTTACCTTTCGCTGGTTTAATGAGTTTAGAAAGTGTGGAAGTAGTTGCAAGTAAATTGGAATTAGTCAGGGAAAAAGCAAAAGAATTAGGTTGTAAATTAACAAGACCATTCATGACACTTTCATTCATGGCATTACCAGTGATACCAAAATTGAAAATCACGGATAAGGGATTATTTGACGTTGAGAAATTCCAATTTATAAGTGTAATCGAACCTATTGATTTATAAGAATTTCCTAGCCTTTATGTTTACGCATTAAATTAGTAATTTTGAAACTAATGGTAATTTCTCACTGTTATTTTGGGTATATTAGATAGGTCTACTTAATATTCGTGTGCAATCATATTTTGTTTTCAAGTTTTAAAATAATTTCAAAATAATTGGCTTAATAATGTTTGTGCGATTACATAAATGATTCCAATTGGTATCGTACTACTGCCGATTAATGTTCTAAGAAGCTCTTTTAGATTCCGGTATACATTAACATTGCATGTAATTGTTTTGAGGGTTTTTCTGCTTTTTTTATCTTCAATTGTTATGTAAATTATTCTTTTTCCATGGGCAACTGGTTTAAGTCTTATCCAAACCATGTCACCGATATCAAACATTCTTGAAAGGTACCCAACTACATCTTTATTATTAGCGTCTAATATATTTAGTCTAATTTCATAGTGTTTTAGTTCGTCGAGCATCTTTGCAAAATCGCCTAAAGGTTCTAGATCTGTTGTAAACTCTAAATATGAAGGATAAAATCCGTCAGCTATTACTTTGATACAAACGGTTCGAGGAGATTGCAAGTATTCCTCATTTTCTCCTTTACTTCTATTTATTATAAAAATGAATAAATCTAAGTATTTGTTTATTGCTATGCTGCTTTGTGTGGAGATTTCAACATAAATCTCTTGTTCCTTTCCAATCATAAATGGATTTTCATATAACGTAGTGTACATTCTATCAATAATATCAGTAAATCCGGGAGTTCTTCTTCTAAACCAATTTAGAACTCTTCGGATGATTTTTTCCTGCAAATATGGATTCTTCTCCTTTATCCATTCTACAATTTCCTTTATCTTGTCTTCATTTTCAATGAATCTTTTAAGTTCTTTCTCAAGTGCAATATCAATGTCTTTGTCACGTTCAATTATATCTAATATTCTAAGATATTCTAGAAGCAAGTATTTTTCAAATATCCTTTTTGCATTTTCTGTTCCATGAACTTTCATTGATAATTCCGATAAGAATTCATCAAATAAAATCCAAAGTTGAGGTTCTAACCAATTTTCAAAGAAATCAGTAAAAACATAGTCCAGAATCGCTGTATAAATTGGTGGTTCAAATCCTTCAACAATTATCTTTTGAGAAAAAAGATCATGTGCAGGAACTAGGAGTAGTCCAAATCCAAATGATGCAATACACAATCCATACGCGAGATAACCAAGTGCTAAGATTGATGCTCCAATATAATAAATGGCTGCAGATAATAGGACAATTAACAAAAACAAGAAGAAGTGAATTATTTTCTTCTTGAATATTTGAAGAATCTCTCGCATTCCGCGGAGAGATGTATATAAACGCTTCTTTTCTTCCCGGAATTTTCTTAACTGTTTTTTGAGCGCATAATATGAATCTATCGGTAAAATGAAGGATATGACACTAAGTATTATCAAGATCGCCCACAAGATGAGTATTATTGTGTTAAGAATTTTAACTGTTAGTATGTTATCAATGGGTATAAGAATAATCAATACCAAAATAGTTACTGATGAGGCAATTTTACATAAATTTGCAAGGAAAGGTTTAATCATATGATACCAAATAAAGCAAAGCTTAGATTCCTTCGCATTGTATGAGTCATTTCGTGGATTAGTATTTTTTGTTTTCATTTTATAGCACAATT
>JAHKLH010000149.1 GCA_029856635.1 Candidatus Njordarchaeota archaeon | reverse complement strand
GAGGATAAGAGAATAGGAAAGTATTTGATTCGAGTTGAAATTGAGCCTATTATGGCGTCCTTTAATGTAGAAGTTAAGACATTTAGGGGCGATCCTTTGTATGTGGTAAAATGGGCTCCGAAGGTAGTATGGAAAAAGGAGGTTGATGAAAAATGATGAGCTTTGGTAAATCTAGTAAAATATTGTACGTTTCATCATCTCAAGAGGTGATACCTCCGAGCTTAATTCAAATGGTGAATACCTTTGAAACTTTCTCGATTTCTACTTCAATGGAAACCGAATATACATCAATTATAATGTTTTCTTCTCTTTCTACTTTTCTAAGGATTGCTAAAAATCTTAGCGATTATGATGTAATAAAATTTCTGCGACAGTTTGCAGATGAGGAAACAGTTAAATGCATTCAGCGTTTGGACAATATTAAGAAAAATTTGAGAGCACTCCTGGCTTTAATTCTTTGGATTGCTGAAATTTACCGCGAGTATGGTCATCCTTCTATAAGTGTTGTATTTGATGAGGAAACTAATGAATTTCAATTTATTGCGATTATTCTTCCAAAAGGAGATTGGAATTCATGGAGAAAAATAGCAAGCAATATTAAGGATGAAATGAAGAGGAACGGACTAGAAAAACTTGCATCCAAGGTGGCAATTATATGTCTAGAAGCACTTCAAGAGCATTAGATCTGGATCCTCAAAACTTCATTGATTGGATAGAAGATTTGGTTAAGAAAGGGAAGATTTCTGATGAAGTAACAATTAGGAGGGCTATTAGTGCCATATATTTCGCTTTGTTTAACTACTGGGCAGGAAAAAGATATGATATGGGAATGCGTGCAAGGGGGCCGCTTAAAGACCGTTTTAAATATAGTCAATTTCATTCAGAATTATTAAGTAAAGGTTTAGATGCTGAAGTTGTGTTGCTGTACATATATCGTGTTGCTGCTGATCATTACTTGCTCAATCCGACTAGAATCGAAATTTTCAATAAGGCACTTAGGATTAAATTTGGATACATTTTCCAATGTAGGATAACATTAGGAATTTTAACTAAGATAATCCAAGCAGCACGAAATATACTTGCACAAATATAATATGAACTCGGTTGTTATCGTTTAGGGAAATAAAGGAGATGTCTAGGATAATCAGGCATATGCCTATTATTGGAGAGGCGAGCGTGATGATTGCTTTGAAGATTTACAGAATATACAAGCGTATTCGTTAGGGAATGTTATAAAGCATTTTTAAAAATGAAGAATTTTTTGGGGAATCCTGTATGTTAAGGAACTTGTGATGGAAACACTTTCATTCCGAGTTTTCTTTCGATAATATCTGCCTTCTTTAAAATCTCCCTGTCAAGTGTTAGGAATGCGTCAACATTAAGTCTCTTCGCAATGGTTATATGTAGTAAATCTAGAGTTCTGAGTCTTAGTTCTGACGCTAGTTGCATTGCATCATACATTAAGTCATTTAGCTCAATAATCATTCCTGGAAATGTTTGTCTTATTTTTTTGATTTTTAATGAACAAACTTCTGCATTAAGTTTTCTTATGCAAAACGCAATGATTGAAATAACTTTCTCATGAGGTTTTAATTCTTCAACTAACTTAAATGGAATCTTTATGAAATCTATGGTTCTAGAGAGTACTGATGTCATTTCAAGTATAGATAAATCCGATAAAATAAACCGTACATTTTTAAAACTGTCAATAACATTCTTTGCGATTTGATGATTCGGATCGTTTGTAATTATATACGCTAATGCTAAACCTGTATCAACGTATGCTTTCATTTTCTTTCACTTGAGACAATATCAACGATGCTTTCTTCTTTTTCGAGGAGAATTTTTACGTTTTTCTTTATCATTTCATTAACGATCCTATCAATTAATTCAATACGCTTTATCTTTTCAAGTAGTTTTTCTAATCCAAGAACAATAGCTTCTTTTAATATCTCTCCTTTAGTCTTTTTTAACTTCTTTGACAGTTCCGTGAGTTCCTTATCAAGGGATTCTGGAACTCTAACAGACAATACAACACTCAAGATCTTCACCGTTAATACACTACAAATATGCCCTAAATAGTTTACATTATGTATACATAAAATTATTGTATTATGTCTACTAAAAAACAACCTGAATTTCATGTAGGGTTTCTTGGTTCTTTTATGCTGATTTTGATGAACCTATAGCATTAGATTTGAATCCTCATCATTTTATTAACTGGATAGAGAGCCTTATTAGAAAAGGAAGGATTAAAGATGAGGTCGCGATCAGACGAGTTATAAGTGCTCTATACTTCGCTTTATTCAACTATTGGGCGGGGAAAAGATATAACATGGGATCTCGTGCGGGAGGGCCTCTTGGGGACTGTTTTAGATATAGCCAATTTCACTCAGAGTTATTAAGAAAAGGCTTAGATGCTGAAATTATACCCATCATACACGTATCGTGTTGCTGTTGATCATTATACTCTTAATCCAACGATTATTAGAATCTTTGATAGAGCACTTAAAAAATTAGGACGAGTTTTTCGATGCAAGATAACATTAGGAATTTTAACTAAGATAATCCAAGCAGCACGAAATATACTTGAACAAATATAATATGAACTCGGTTGTTATCGTTTAGGGAAATCCTGCAATTCTTGCAAGAATTTTTAACACAACTTTATCTCTTTGAAGAATCTTTTTCACGATCTCTCTTTTTTCTAAATCCATTGTTAAGTCAATCATGTTTTTAACATACTTGCGTGCTATATACTTTTGATTCACCCCATGAAATACATATGCAAGACAAACACAATTTGTAATCTTTTTAGAGAACTCTGAAAGAAGTTTTCTTAGAATTGAGGAATCAACATAACCTAGTGAATCCTTTATCATCTTTATTAATACTGAGAATTTGGCTTCATTTCTTTGATAGGAAATTCCACAAAGCTTTCGTAGGATTTCATTATAGAACTTAATCATGTTTGGTACATATCTCTTAGTTACAAAGATTCCGATGGAATATATGAATTTTCCAGAGTAATATGATGCAGAATCATCAAGATATGCAACAATACTCAGCACAGCCGACACTAACTTCAAATTAAATTTAATCTATCTTTTGTTTGGGATCTGTAGGGCTTAGTCCCGAAGGATCCCAAAATCGGGCTGTAGGGCTTAGTCCCGAAGGCCCGATTTAATTCTTGATACTTATTTGTAGCACTAGACCTAATGCTGTCTTAACTTAAAACCTTTAATTTTAGCATGAACTAAATACAACTAGACTGTGATGAGACATTTTAAATTGTTGTAGTTTTTCATTAACTTGCATTAAAGATGTACAGACTTTACAAGCTAATTCGCAAAATTTATGCCATATTATGTTGTAGCACGAAATATATCTGCATAGAGATAATGTAACTCACAAATTCATGCAACAAAATTCGCTATGTATTCATGTAATTACTTTATTATAAAGCATAATTTGTATAGCATTAATAGTATATCTTATATATGATATAATGGTGCTAATATGCAATCGAAGGTTCAAGTGAATGTAAGGCTAGAGAAGTCAATTTTAGAGAAAATTGATATTCTTGTTAGAATGGGATTCTTTAAAACTCGTACAGAAGCAATAAAGAAAGCGTTATTAATGCTGATTAATAGGTATTATGGAGAAATCTTAAAGCAGCGTCTTGAGAAGATAAGGGAAGGAACAGAAAATTATCCAAGTTTAACGAAAATCGTAGAAAAGATTCACGAGGAAGAGGAGTAATGGAAATCTTAACTGATGCTTCAGTTCTTGTTAAATGGTTTAAGAAGGGGGAGGAAAAGGAGGCACAAGCTTTGATTCTTAAAGATGCTATCTTTGCAAGAAAGATAACTGTGGTAGTGAATGAATATGTTCTCCTGGAGATAATAAGAGCATTAAAGAAGGCTGGATATCCACAAGGGAAAATAGTTGATACGAAGAAATTTCTTGACGATCTTGAAAATCTTGGTTTCATTAAAGTGATTAAAGTCTGCGACGTTAGAAATCTTGCAATGGAACTCATTTATGTGCTAAACTTATACGCTTCGGATGCGTTGGTATTAGCTACAGCATTAATTGGGAAAATCAATTTGATAACGGAAGATAAACATTTGTTGAAGAAGAAGGTAATTGAATATGCTTCTAAGAAAGGGATAAAAGTTCTCACACTTGATTACGTGGATACGATTATAAGACATTCTTAATGGGAATAATGCTCACAAGTTTTTATTCTGGTTCTTCTAATTCTAAATTATGTGAAGTACAATTGAATTTTATATCGTAAGGAAAATGAAGGAGAAATCTTGGACAATCAAGCATATGTCTCTCATTGAAAAAGTTGTTGTGATAATTGCTTTGAAAATTTATAGGATATGCAAACGTAATCATTAGGGAATGATTTAGTTACTCGTGATTTTTCTCATTTTTCATGGAATGAGCTCCCTATTTCAAGGTAGTATTAGAACAATAAAATTTTATAAAGTAGCATAAAATCGCATAAAAAACAATCGTCATT
>JAHKLH010000148.1 GCA_029856635.1 Candidatus Njordarchaeota archaeon | reverse complement strand
GTGTAAATTTAGTGATAATTATTGGATGTGACCATGTATTTAAGGTCTTGACCTTGACAAGAATTGGATTCTCAGTGTTTCTTCTCATAATAATCTTCCTTTCATTCATATGGAAAAGTGAGAGACAGATTATTCGTTTCTCTATGTGCTGTCACGTGGATTTTTTTGTGATGGCGGTTATTGCATTCGTGAGTGACTTATGGACACTGAAGAATATTCTTAATGGATTAACTGGTGTCTGCTATTTAGCATTGGTGATTTATTCTATAATAATCGTCATTCGAGTAGTTTTTTAGTCAGTCTCATTAACACGGATTATTAAGTAAGAAATTATAGCAATCAAATAAAGAAGAAATTTGCCAGAATTTTGAATACTGAATGAAATTAATAAGTTTTTTAGTATTACAAGAATTGTATACTTTAGGTGTAATATATGAGTGTAGTTATATCTATTCGCATTCCACGAGAACTAAAAAAAGCTTTAGATTCATTAGGAATAAATTACTCCGATGAGATTAGAAAATTCCTTGAGGATCTTGTTCATAGGAAAATGCTTGAGAGAGCGATAACTAGAGCATTGGAAATTCAAAGAAAAATTGGTAAAATTAGAGGTAACCTTGCTGCTGAATTCATCAGAGAGGATCGTGATCAGAGATGAATGTTGTCATTGATGTAAACGTTGCTGTTAAATGGTATGTTCCAGAGGATTTTTCAGATGATGCCATGTTTCTTCTTGAACTATTTAAGAACAAACAGATTAATGTTTATGCTCCCGTTACTATGAAAGCCGAATTTGCAAATGCAATTAGAAAATACGTCATTCGTAAAATTATTTCGAGGGAAATAGCTGAGGAGATTCTTTCAGAAATAAAAACAATTCCTATCAATTATTGTAATATTACCTGGAAGATTATCATTGATGCTTTTGAATATGCATTTAAGAAAAGCATAACCGTTTATGATGCAATTTATGTAATTCTTGCAAAGAATCTTTCAGCTAAGTTTATTACTGCGGATAAAAGATTGTATTCAGCAATATCTAAGGAGCCAGAAGTTCTTTTTATCGCAGATGTAAAAACAAAAATAATGTAATTTTTCAAGCAATTTTGAAATTGACATGCAGTAACTTCGCTCTGAAATAGTGTGGCGGAAAAAATTCTTAGCTTCACTTGTAATTGCTTTAGCATGTGTCTGCTTAACATTTTGCGTTTTGTTTATTATTAATTTAATGAAATTAACGTGAGTCTTTATTTAACTTGGAGGATTCTTGAATAGATGATTAAAAATTAGGGACACTCACAGATACCAGGGAACCACTAATAGTGATTTTATTTTTTACTATCATTTTATAAAATCTTATCCTTCTCCTTGATGATCCAAATGAAAATTATTACGAAAGCAGTGATACAGACTCCTACTAAAATGTAAGTTAGTCGTGGAGTCTCCTCTTTTCTTTCCTCACCGAATATATTGAATGGTTTCATGGCGGGTTTATAATCCTTGCTTTTTCCGCGTCCAGGTATTCCATATGGTGTATCGCCAATTCCATCATTATTTTCGTCTGTCCCATTATAGTCATTCCAGTAGTTTCCGATTTTGGTGCTATTAAAGAAGTTTTTCCGCAGTCATCATGTGCATGTATTTCATTACCAATGAAATTATTTTTGTAAATCAAA
This sequence comes from Candidatus Njordarchaeota archaeon, assembly GCA_029856635.1. Taxonomy (GTDB): domain Archaea; phylum Asgardarchaeota; class Njordarchaeia; order Njordarchaeales; family JAHKLH01; genus JAHKLH01. The sequence goes on along the minus strand of JAHKLH010000148.1, from coordinate 2,888 downwards.
TTCCTTATGGCTGCGTCTTCGAAGGTTTCATTAATACTAATTCCAATTGTGTTGTTCGAAATGTGATTCATTATTATCTCATTGTGACTAGAAGAGAGTGGCAGAGAACCTCCAATAATTGGAACTTGTCCTCTGAGCAAAATTCCTATATTGTTCTCCCTAATTACATTTCTGGAAATTACATTTTTGCTGGCTCCCATGAAATAGATTCCATAATAATTATTGAAGATCTCGTTGTTTATGAGAGACGAGTGATTAACATTATGAAAGAAAACCCACATGCGCCTTCCATTAGTTTATTGCTTGTGATAGTTAGATATTCAGAATAAGCAACTCCAATATTGTAGATATTCCTGGCCAAATAGTTTGATTTTATTGTGATATTTTTGCAATACAACATTTCAATTCCAATACAAGTGTTAGAAATATTAAGTCCCGAAATTAAGAAATGAGTACAATTAGCGAGAATTACTTGGCTAGTATTCTCTGGAACAGCAACATCTGCTTGATTCTTGTAATAGCGAATAGGTTTTCCATTAATCATATTACTAGTGTCTATTATTTGAGATACCACTATATCAACTGAACCATCAAGCAAAATTCCAGAATACATTTTATTTTTTGTAATCATGTTATTTGAAGAACAAATTACAATATCGATAGGACTATTTTTGAATTCGTTATTCTCAATTAAATTATGGCTACCGCTCCACCATACTCCGACGAAAATCCCAATGTAATTATCAATGAATGTATTGTTCGTTATGATATTATGCGAACTGCATATTGAAATGGCGCAAGTATTATTTTCAAGAATATTTCCTTTCACTATTGTTCTCTTTGCACTTCCCTCTATTAATATTGCTTGATAACCGTCACAAATAGTGAAACCCTCTATTGTTACATTCGGTGAACGCACTATGATTGTAGCCCATTGCTCAAGAATGAAAACTTCTGGGATAAACCCCTTAATTATTGTTTTAGAAACACCATATATAGCACGTATTGTTAGATTTGAATAGTTGAAAATAAGTGGAAACTCCTCAATACTCTTGTCATATACTCCTGGAAACACATTAATGATCGCATTTGTTAAATCGTATGTTTCAAGAATGTAAGTAATATTACCAGCGGGATTGTCTTCAGCAGTTCCATCTCCGTTAGCTCCAGCTTTTACCCAATAAATTCTTGCTTGAGAATTAAGGGAAGAATGTCGACTTGTTTTTATAATGCTTTGTTCTAATCGTTGAAAAAATAAGATTCTCCCAAGGATTTTCTTTAATTCCCACAATGAGTTTACATCTAAAAATATCCTAGGACAATAAATATGCTGAGAAATTCTTGAAGTGTGTAAAAGTAAAATTAGAGAGTTCTCATTTAAGTGAGAAGAATTTGAGAAAGAAACAAAACCAGTTAAGAAAAACTCGATTATAAGAAACACTACATAAAGTTTGCGCACATAATTTCACCAATGCACACATAATGTTTCTGTGATTATTAATGCAAACGATAACTTTAAATAGTAATTTTTCTTTAAGTTATAGAAAAAATAGTATTGCACTTTTGGAATAATTAGAAACAGTATTTGCTTTTTCTATTTTTTAGAAAATGGGAAGATTGTGAAATTGAATGGAGAACGCAAATGAAATTGACGAAATTTTTCAAAAAGCACTTAGAGGAGAAATAAAATTATATCAGCTTGATAAAATACTTGGAGATTCCAACAAAGCAACAAATGCGAGAAGAAAAATACTCGAAAAGTATCTCGGGATAAAACTCAGACATATTGGTTACTACTCAGTCGATTTCAATGAAATTGTTGGCAGAAACTGTGAGAACACTATTGGTGTCGCACAAATTCCTATAGGAATTGCGGGCCCACTACTAGTAAATGGACAATATGCGCGCGGAATGTTCTGGATTCCATTAGCTACCACTGAGGGAGCGCTTGTTGCATCAATAAATCGTGGATGCTCTGCGATAACCGCCAGTGGTGGAGCAAGAACATTCGTACTTGACGATAAAATGACGCGAGCTCCAGCTCTTCTTGTACCAGATGTTGCACATGCTGTTAAATTAGTTAATTGGATCGAAGAGCATTTTGATGAAATCAAGAGAGTATTTGAAGGTACATCTCGATTTGCTAAACTGATTAGAATAATTCCGTATATCATAGGTCGTAATGTGTTTTTGAGATTCGAGGCAACGACCGGAGATGCTATGGGAATGAATATGGTTACTAAAGCAACAGATGCTGCGCTTAAGTTCATTGAGGAGCATAATCCATACGCAAAACATATCACACCTAGTGGAAATATGTGTGTTGATAAGAAGCCAAGCTACATAAATTGGCTTCTTGGAAGAGGAAAAACAGTAGTTGCAGAAGCAATAATCAGGCGGGATGTTTGTATTGAAAAGCTTAAAACATTACCTGAGAAAATAGTTGAGGTGAATATACGAAAGAACTTACTTGGTTCAATTCGAGCTGGAAATATAAGCTTTAATGCTCATTTTGCAAATATTATTGCAGCCATTTTTATAGCAACAGGACAAGATGTAGCTCAAGTAGTAGAATCTTCAATGGGAATTACTTGGGCAGAAGTAACTGAGAATGGGGACTTGTACATAAGTATTACACTGCCTAGCTTAGAAGTTGGAACTGTTGGTGGAGGAACGCATCTTCCAACACAAAGGGAATGCCTTGAAATTCTTGGTGTTGCTGGTGGTGGAAATCCTCCTGGATCAAATGCTAGAAAATTCGCTGAGATTGTTGCCGCTGCTGTTCTCGCCGGCGAACTGTCTCTCCTTGCTGCATTAGCAGCAAGACACTTGACACTTGCCCATGAACTTCTTGGTCGTGGAAAAATAAAGAAGCGCTGAAAATTTTT
>JAHKLH010000147.1 GCA_029856635.1 Candidatus Njordarchaeota archaeon | reverse complement strand
TTATTATATTGTATATTGTAGTCAGTGTCTTCTACCAGAAATGCTTTTGACTAATGATTACCTTAATTTAATACTTAAGTACATTTAAAACAGCTTGTTGATTCCTTGTTTTTTCCCTATTTCTTTCTGTAAGAAGCCTTACATTCATTATCATGCTTATTCTTATACATTTAATCCAAGAAAAAGAGTATCTCAATAACTTGTCAGATATAGATTCAATGACCCTAAAAATATTATGAAGATTTTCCAATTTTCTCTAAGTATCTCTTACTCCAAATGTGAAGTCCAATTGCTATCGCTATACATATTATAATGATTATTGCAGATAATACGATCTTCAATGTTTTTGGATCAATCATACTCTCATCACCTTCGAAGTCTTCAATGGTTTTACCAATAGGACAGATCCACCACCAATCAAGCACATTAATGCGATTACAGTTAGTATTATCGTTGCGCTAAAACCGGCGTCAAGCATTAAACCAACAACAAGACCAACAATAAGGGCAGAAGCATGGACGCCGCTCATAAAGTATTGAAACATGAATGCAGTCATTTCTGGAGGAACTGTATCTGCTAATATTGTTTCCCACATTACGAAATTCCATCCCTCAAAGAGACCCAAGATAAAGGACAGAAAAACTAATCCAGAAACTTTTGGATTACCTATTATGTTAAAGAGAGTTCCAATTGTTTCTGGAGGAAGAATTGCCCAAGCTAGAATTACAAGAATTCCTCCTATTAGCGACATAATATATGCTTTCTTGTGTCCGATTTTATCTGATAATCTTCCTAATATTAGTGATGCTACTGCCACGCCAATTCCAAATGCTGCTATAATGAAGCCAACGTATCCAATAATTAACATTATTTCTTCTTCTGGTGTCTTTGTTTCTATTCTAAGATAGGAACAAATGATTTGAGATAATATGCCTCTATTTGGATCCAAACCGTAAATCATGCACCCAATAAATGCGAAGACGATAAGAGCGAAGATTCTTTTGTCTGAGAAAGTTAATGCCAAGGCATGTTTCGAGAATTTAGTTTCTTTAGTTATGGGTGGTTCCTTTATAAGAACAACAACAAATGCTGGGAGTGAATATATGGAATAAAGCAGAAAAGCTGCTTGCCATCCAAAGTTTAAGATGACGTAACTAGTTAAAATAGCAGATGTTACATATCCAATTGCTCTCCCGGCCCATCCAGAACCTAAACCAAAACCATGCCAGTCTGGTGGGGCTATATCTAACACTAATGCATCTGCAGCTGCATCTAAAATGGCATCACCTGTCATTATTATTAGCACTGCTGGAAGTATTTCGAGCCAAACATCCTTAGCGAAAATCAGCCAAATTGCACTAAATATTGACATAAGTCTTCCTGCAATTATCCAGGGTCTTCTTCTCCAAGTTCCTATTGCTGGACTAATGTCAAGGAGTAGGCCTATGAGGAATTTAAAATGCCAAGCAATGTAAGATATTATCAATATAAATGCAACATCAAATGGGCTTACTTGTAATGTGTATAAATACAACGGCAAGAAGATCATTAGTGATCTTACTGCACCATCAGTCCAGTACACAGAAAAATAACTAACTGCAAACAACTTTGGATTCCAATATTGAGTATATATTTTACTTAATGACATTAATTCCCCCGTTTTGAGCATATAGAATAATTCTAAATTAACTTTATTGCAAAATAATAAAAGCAGTAAGATTGAATGAAAGCTAATTAGAATTTAAGTAAGTATTTTTCCGTGAGAATATCTTTATTAATAATTAGCATTTCTTTATATACTGGGAAGTCAGATGTATCTGATTAGTCGGATTGGGAAGAAATATACAATATATCTTCCGAAATCCGTTGTAGAAGCATTAAATCTGTCTGAAGGAGAAAGGATAATAATCAAAGTTGAGGGTGATTCAATAATTATTAAACCAATTAGAGGTTTTTTCCAGAAAAAAGAGTATTGGAGTACAACTAGTTTCAAGGAGATAGAGGATGAATCCGAGGAAATTACAAAAATCGCCGAAGAAGAAGACTAAAATTCTACTAGATACATCTTTTATTTTACCTTTCTTTGGTATTCGCGTTAGTGAGATTCCAGAATATGTTATTGATTTGATTCCCAGGATGAGTAGAAATTTTACTTTCATTTATCCAAAGTTAATGATTTCCGAACTCATAGCAAAGATTTCGAAGGAGTGTATAAAAACTGGAAGACAAGTGAGTCTTCTGAAACATGATTTTGAAACCTTTTTAGCGCAAGTGGATATAACTATCGTTGACCCAACTCCTGAGCAATTAATTTTAGCGATGGAACTACGAGTAAAAGGTCATAGAGACATATTCGATTGTATTGCCTATTCAACTGCAAAATATGAAAACGCCTTATTCTTGACCATTGATTATGCATTCGTTGATTTTTTAAAGGCAAACAATTATGACATTAGTTTCATAATCAGTTATACTGATCTCAAAAAACTTTTGATATAATGAGATAGAGTTAATGATTAAATGAAGAATTACTAACTTACTCCAAGATTAGAAAATATTAGTGTACTTCTAGTCCTGCAACGGAGACTTAAATAACTTAGGGATTATTTCCATGATCGCAACACCATCTTCTTGTCTTCGAATAGGAATATAATATATTTCTGAACTACAAATGATTTCTAACCAATATACTGTGGTCTTTAGCAAATTTATCTTGGTTATGTTGTCTATTTTAATATCATTTTCTCCGCGAATTCCATTAAGTTTGTCTCTTGCTTTAAAATGAATTGTTTTATCCTTGATTATTAGAGATACCTCATAATATGTTCGGTACCAGATGAACATAATGATGATTGCTATAAAAGGAAGCAAGATAATGAAATATTTAATTATGAGAAGAATCATGTCTGAACCTTGATAAGTAAGTATTCCCTTGAAAAACGCTGGAATATAAATGACCATTATTGAAAATGCCAATACGAGCAATGCAATTTCAAGCTTTACTCTAAAGGGCACTGGAATACTCCAACTAACTGGTTTCTCACCTAATATCTTATGATATAATTCATGATTAATACTTGAAAAGCGTCTAATTACGCTATCTTGTAAATCCAAAGGTAATTTAAAAGTATTTGAAAGTTCTAAACTATATTCCTCAATTTCAGGACCACCAAAAATAAGAGGAATTTTTCCTTTATCAATCACAGCATATAGGATGCAAACTCTATGATTTCCTCGTCCACCCATCGAAAAAGCTCTATTATTACAAAAGTCCCTTAGAATTAGTCTTTCTACTTTACTAACAAGAAAGCGTATTCTTCTTTTTCGAATTTTATGTAATTCCACGAATATTTCTCTATCATTTTGAATCTCTGTTAGTATCGGAACAGTTGTCTTTTTGAAGAACACTGCAAGAAAGATTACAAGAAATGCGAGAATACTAATATAAATCAGCCATAGAAATTCAACTTTAAGTAAAAATAAAGAAAAACCCATGACGATTGCTACGTATAATGCAAGAAGAAATGCTATTAAGGCTGTATACAAAAGCATCTTAAGTGGAGAATATCTAGGTGGTAGTTCGTATATAGTACGATTATCTTTAGTAGTTTTCTTTGTAATCATACGAATAGCCTTAAAATGCGATAATTTATCTTTCCTATTCATCACCTAGAAAACACCAATCAACTACTACATATAGGAATTAGAAAATAATGTGTTGAATGATAAGCTTATTTTAGGTTTTTCTAAAGCCGCTTTTATTTCTAATGTATTCTGGAGAAACATCATTAGATGTATTCTCTGTATTTATTTGCATGCTATTACGATTGTAATTTGCAGTCTTCTGTATATACTCATGACTATGGTATTACTCTTTTAGAAAATGGTAATATAGGTCTTGTTGATGAAATGGGAACGCTCATTAATTGTTGTGGTAATTATCATAGTTAGTTTTCTATTTGGTTATCTTATCGGTTATACTATTAAACCAACTCAAGCACCATCATCTGAAGGAATAGTAATTATTGATGACCTAGGAAGACAAGTAGTATTAGAACAAGTACCCAAGAGGATTATTTCTGTTGCTCCTGCTGCAACTAGGACATTATACGATCTTGGTGTGTTCAGCAAAGTAATTGGAGTTGATAAATATAGTGATGATCCTCCCGAGGCAAAGAATAAGACGATTGTTGATTATAAGAATGCTGAGCAATTACTTAATATGACACCAGACCTAATTATTGCTTGGTGGTATCAAAGAAAATATTTAGAGGTTCTCGAGGACAAGGTTCCCATAATTTACATTCATCCAACGTCAATAGATGGTATTTACTATGATATTTGGATTATCGGCAAAGCTACGGGTGCCGAAGAGAAAGCTCAAGAGATTATTAGTAATCTAAAAGCATGTGTTGCTTACATAGAAGAAGTAGTTAAGAATCTAACAAAACAATATGGTCATCCTAAGGTTTATGTTGAGCTTTATTCTCCATACAAAACGATTGGGAGAAACACATTTACGCATGAAATGATTGAGCTTGCTGGTGGTATAAATATTGCAGGAAATCTTACTGGATATCC
>JAHKLH010000146.1 GCA_029856635.1 Candidatus Njordarchaeota archaeon | reverse complement strand
GTATAATATGCTCATTGCTCAAGAAATTAGATAAACCATTTGTTCTTGAAATCAGTCCGCAACTCCGTGAGGATCGCATACGGGAATTTGTGGAAAAAAATGAACCAAAAGAAGTGATTATTGTTGATATGGGGAGTGGATATGTTTCCACGCTAATCAAATTGCTGAACAATTGTGAGAAGCTTCTTATAATCGATCATCATCAAGTAGAGAAGACGGAGCTAATAGCACCATTTAAATTAGTTTTATTTAACCCACGATTATACGGATTTTCTGGTGATTCAGAGGTCTCAGCCTCTGGCGCTTGTTATCTTGTGGCGCACATGTTTCGTAAGCAAATTCCTGAGATAATTAAGTTATCTAAGCTTGCAATAGTTGGTGCTTTAGGTGATATGCAAGATAAAGGAGAATTTAGATCCTTAATTGGTCTGAATAAAATAATTGCAGACGAGGCTAAAAGAGCAGGAATACTTGATATGAGGATGGATTTAATTATAAAAAGCGCACATTTTATGCCTCTGTATGAAGCCTTGGCTCAGAGCATTGAGTTAATGTTACCAGAGATTACAGGAAATCCGCATAATGCTAGGAATTTGCTAATATCTCTAGGAATTGCAAATGAAAAGAATGTCGATAAACTCATGCTACAAGATTTGACAGATGAGCAGAAGAGAGTTCTTGTTGATAAATTAGCGGATATGTTAATATCACAAGGAGAGGATCCTTCAAAGGCAATGAATAGAATTTTTGGAATGGTTTACATGTTTAAAGATGAAAATAGAGTGCTTACTAAGTATGGAAGATTATTTGCAAGTCTTCTTAATGCATGTGGTCGAACGGGGAATGAGGACTTGGGAGTAGCGGTAGCACTTGGTAATCGAGGTAGTGTTTATAAAGAGGCTGAAAAAATTTGGAAGGAATACTATGAGACCTTAAAGCGGCTTTACTTTAGGGCCCTTAAAGAAAAAATTGTGCGGGGTAATGTTATAATAGTAGATGGACGCAACTGGTTAGATGAAAAACTAGTAAGTCCTATTGCAAGTTATTTATCAAGCGCATTTGTTGGAAAGAAAGTAGTAGTTGTAGTTTCAAGGTCGAGGAAGGATCTTCTAAAAGTATCATTTAGAAAAACAAGGGAAAGTGGTATCGATCTAGGAAAGCTTGCTAATAAGGTTTCTACAAGATTAGGTGGAAGTGGAGGTGGGCATGAAGGAGCTGCAGGCGCTTTTATTCCAGAGGATAAGTTTCAGGAATTCATAGGTGAGCTAGAGAAATGTGTTCAGACGATGCTAAAGTGATACGGAGAGCTAAGGTAATCATTGAAATCTCTGGTTTAGATAAAGGTATCCTTGAGATAATTTATAGAAGTGTTTCTCCAGAAAACAAATTAGCTCCACCGGGGATAAAGATTTTTCAAAAACTGAATTCAAGCTTAATATTCTATTGTGATGCAGATTTTAGTAAAAATCCGAGATTAAAAATCTCTAGTTTGAGAAGAACACTTGATGATTTATTGACATCAATTTTAATTGCACTTAAGTCAATTAAAGCAATTCACCAAAATGGGGGGTGACTTGTGAAGATTTTTGAATTCGTTGTTTCAACTGATAGAGACCTTGAGCAAGAGGTCATTAAGGACCTAAAGGAGAATTTTAACATTGATGCTGAAACACGTGGAAGAAAAGCAAAGGTATTTTTCCGTGGAACAATTCTGGATGCGATTAGATTAAATTTCGCATGTCGTTCAATTAATCGTGTGGTTTTAATTTTAAATCAATCTAATATTAGCACACTTGAGGATGTGTATAAAATTGTTAAGGAAGTTTCTTGGGATTATTATCTTCCAAAGAAATCATCAATAAATATCGCTGTTTCACGAGTTGGTCTTCATCCATTCACTTCAATGGATGCTCGCATGATTGCATTTAATGCGATTAAAGATTCAATTGCAAAAGATTTCAAAGTATCTCTTGATGTAAAAAATCCTGATGTGATTATAAGACTGGATATAATTGATGATGAAATAATTGTGGGAATTGATTTGACGGGACCCTCTCTTCATATGAGGCGATACAGAGCTTGGAACCATCCAATGCCATTGAAAACAACACTTGCCTATTTAATGGTAAGGATTTCCGGTTGGAGATACAATGAACATCTGGTGGATCCGATGTGTGGTGGCGGTACTATCTTGATAGAAGCTGCTCATAAAGCATGTAATATTCCAATTTGTTTATTTCGCAAAGGTGAATATGCTTTCTGGAAATTACCATTTATTCCACTTGAGAAAGCGCAAAAATTACTTGAGGAACTCTTGTCTAAAATAAGATTTTGCGAATTGAAGTTAAGCGGTAGTGATATAAACCCAGATTATGTAGAGGGTGCACGTAAAAATGCAGAGAAAGCTAAAGTCGGAGATTATATTAAATTCCAAGTAGCTGATGCACGAGATGTGTCAAAGATTTATGGACGAGGCTCAATTGATGTCATAGTTACTAACCCTCCATACAGGTTACTGGATCGTGCATATCTCATTGATTTATATGAAAAATTTATTAATTCCGCCCTTGATGCATTAAATGAAAATGGACGCTTAGTTATGATAACATCCGAGATGACACTAACTGAGAAAATCCTTAAAGGAAGAGGTATTATATTTGAGCAAAGAAGAACCTTCAGATATGGACGAACACCATGCAAGATCTACACTATTCATAAGTAGTTTTTTTAAGAACATATACTTCCCTCTTTACAAGTCTTTTCCAATTATCTTCGAACCAAAATCTTCCTAGAATCTTTTTTCCATTCAGGATCAATGGAAGCCAAAAGCGATCATCTTCCCACATCTTGTCATATGGAATCTCCTTTATGTCGAACCAAAACGGCTTAGCTTCATCTGTCTCAATAGGTGTTCCCTCAAATTCATTAGTCATGAATACATAAACATAACCATACAAGCGACCATCATTGTGGAATTCAAGTAATCCCATCCACCTTACGTTTTTTGGTGTTACGCCTATTTCCTCTTTACATTCGCGTACTACAGCTTGTTCCACCGTTTCATTTGGTTCTACTTTACCACCAACACCATTATAAAAACCGTGTCCAAGTCCTTTCTTTTTTAGTATTAATAAGACTTTGCTATCCTTAATTATGTACAACAATGTTTCTATGCTAACCATTCTTAATCACATGCTTGAAGTCAATCATTCAAAAAGAGAAAATTATTTTTTGGGAAATATGGTTATTTGATGCAGAGACTTCAATCATTTCTGAGAATCATTGAAAAGCTTTCAAAGAGAATTCTAGGAAAATACCTTAAGTCTATTATAGTTTTTGGCAGTTTTGCACGAGGGGATTACGCACCATCATCTGACATAGATATTCTCATTATTGTATCAGATGAAACCCCCGATAGTTTAATTAAGAAATTTAAGAGAATTTCATATGTGCTAGAACGCAAATTTAGATTTGCAAAATATAGTAATGGAATTCTAGATGCAATTTTACTTGGAGTAAGCAGAATGACTGGTCTTGGCGTCTGCTGTTTTATTGCAAAGGAAACAGATTTGCTTCAGTGGCGTTTTGAAAAAATATTCACGAGTAATCTCTTTCTTTCTAAATTATTGGCACCTACTACCTGTGTTTTCTACAATATTAAATCAGCAAATCAAGTAATTTCTGGCAAGAATTTTCTAGAAAACCTTCAAGTAAGGTTTAAATTTTTAGATTTATTCAAAAGCTTAATTATGAGTGAACTCTTAGTAGTATGTTCAATAGCTCTTACGCTATTTACAAAAAAGGCTTTTTATTTAACATTGACAGCGATTAAGTGGGCGTTTCTTAATACAAGGTTTCGACTTAAAACAAAGTTCAATTTACTAAATCCAGAGTGCATTTGTCCCGAATTTAAGTATATATTTGTTCGTTTAATTAATTCAAGGAAAACTAATATGCTTGATCCAATTCTGCTATACAGAGCTCCCTTTATTGTTTTCTTGCTTCATAAACTGGCAATAAGTAATGCTCTTACATCTCCTCGATCTCCTCAAGAGCTTTGAGAATATCCTCTTCGCTCTCCTCTATCTTTGTCTTCTTCGATGGTGCTTCCGGAGTAAACTCATGTGGTTTTAATTCTGGAACTTCTGGAATCCCCTTCATTGTTTCCTCTTTTATACCTAATTCTCGCGAAATTTCTTCAAGTTCTTTTCTGGGAATCGTGGGCTTAGGAGCTTTTTCTTCAACAGGTTTCCTCGGCGGAGGCGGTGGTAATTCCATGCTTATTTCAGCCTTTTCAATGGTTTCGCCAGATTCAGGAGTTAAGATTTCTCCAAACTTTTCAAATGTGGTGACTTCTTCAGGCGCTGGAACTTTAGTCTCAGGGGCATGTTCTTTTGACATGATATTCATTCGTATTTCTCTAACTAATCGCTCTAATGTTCCAAGTCTTTCTTCTAGTCTACATAATCTTGCATAAAAGCCTTTTAGAATTTTTCTAAGTCTTCTTCTCATTTCATTAAATTCTCTCTGCGTTACGTATGGCAAAATAATACACCCTTCTGAAGAAGAAAAACATTAAATAT
>JAHKLH010000145.1 GCA_029856635.1 Candidatus Njordarchaeota archaeon | reverse complement strand
ATACAATTCTGTATGTAATATTACTAGATACTAATATAAAGTATCATTAATTCTATGAGATTTTGATAATTCTGGCATTAAATCACATATTAACTACTTGTTTAGAATTTGAATATTTCGTCATATATTCATATGAGTCTAATCTTCTGATATCTTTTATCACCAAAATAGTGTTTATTGGTATCATTTTAGTAATCTGCAAGTTTTTTAATTACCCTATTGGTGAGATTCCTAATTTTTCCAAGAATTAACTCTGGATTATCATGAACTCCTCTAAGAAATTCCTAAGGATCTCTTTCTTTTTCAACTATTAGAATTATGAAAATCTGGGAATTATGACTGGAAAGTATTTTTTTAATTGTTTAAGTTTATGGAGTACCATGAATCTTGACATACTTTCGGAAGTTTTTGGTCAAAAAACTATGGAGAAGGGGAAGAAGTATTATGAAGAAGGCAGAGTTAAGGCTGTGATTAAAGCAAATGATGTCTTAATTGGTGCAGTTCAAGGCAGATTTGAGTTTCCATATATTGTTGAAGTAAATCTAAATAATCTTAAGGAAAATCATTGTACATGCCCACTAGGAGGATCTTGTAAGCATGTTGTAGCGGTTATATTGTATTATCATAATGAGAAAAATAATGTAATTGAACTTAATGAATTCGTGACCTTACTTAAAAGTGCTCCGCACAAGCATCTTTATGAAGTGATGAACTACATTGCAACGGAAAATCCTATTATCATAAAGCAGATTTATGATAGGATGAAGCTAGTTACTAAAGCTCTCGAGGATATTAATGAGTTCTATAATTATCTCAAAAAAGAGATTAACAGGATATTTAGAAATGCAGACTTATCGTATTATGGTGCTTTATCACTTGCTCAATCAATTAATGTTATTTTTAGGAAAATAAGAGATTTCTCAAAAATTAATCGTCGTAAAGCCATTAAACTTCTACTTGAATTATTAAATGAAATTCTGCAATGTTACATGCATGGTGTTGATGATTCTAGTGGTGTGCTTGGTGCACGTGCTTATGAAATCGTAGAATATACCTGCAAACTCCTTAAAGAAGAAGAAAACATTGACGAATTCATAGATGATGTAGTTAATTTAATTGTTAATGAAGATTATGGATTAGAATACTCTACTTTACTATCTGAGATAACACGGAAACACAATTATAACATGATCTTGAACTTATTTAAAAAGAAGTTGCTTGAGAAATATGATACTAATCGCTGTTTAATTAGGTTGTCTTATATCGCTGAAACAATTTCTCAAGAACTCAATATTAAAGTTAACTTGTGTTCGCTTGTGAGAAATCTTATTCATAAGATTAATGACGATTACATTTTGGATGCATTAGAAATTCTTGTTAAATGTAAGGATAAGAATCTTGTTTCATATTTAACACACAGGTTTATTAGTACCCGATTACAGAATCCGCCTTTGAATTTCAACAAAATCGCAAAAGTACTAAAAGTGGCATCCGAGGTAATTGCTATTGATGATAATACTTATTGGAGAATTATGAGTAAGCTAAAAGGAGAAACATATATTACGCGTGAGACATATGAGAATCTTAAGAAAGCATTTAAAAGAGATATATTGAGTGATTTAGAATCTATTGGCGCTAGACCAGAATTGCTTTTTTGTATAAGCATTTATGAGAAGAAAATTGATATTGCGTGTAAGTATGCCATTAAATCAATTTACATAGAAGAAGATTTACTGCGCGAATTCATTAAATTAGCTCTGAGGAATCATCAGTTTAAAAAGAAAGCATTGGATATTGCATTAATATATGTCACAGGAGTACCACCAAAGTATGCGAATCTTCTCAGCTTAAAAGAAGTAAGAACATATGTTTTGGGAAAAGTGAAGAGTGCTGAGTTAGATATTATACTCAGATATGTTAATACAAGCTTATTGTTTAAAATTCTTCAAGATTCTCCAGATAAGCATGTGATTATACGTCATGTTAAGCAAAGAATTAGAGAATTTCAATTTGATGAAGTTAAGTCATTCGTGCAAGAAATATTTAAATACGATCCAAAGAGTGCTGTGAAACTAGCAGTTAAATGGATAAACTTTAAAGCCTCAAAGTCTTATCATTATCACGATCAATGTATAAATCTTCTTAAAATTATGAGAAAATTCATGAATAAGGATGATTGGAGAAACTTGGTGGAAACTATTATCACAATGAATGAAACTAAGAAGAAATTCGTATCAATGCTGAAAAAATTAATTAAAACAGCACAATAGTCGTAGATTGTTTTTGCATAGAAAGATTAATTATAGAATTCCTCAATTGAAAATTAATTATTAATTGCAATTCTTTTTTAGAGAAACAGAGGGTATGATTATGGTTAAGGGACTCAAGTACAAGGTAAAAGTAGCTGATAGTTTTCTTAATTGGACTCATGGTCTCACTTATACTATCGAGGAGATCTTTATTCCAGAAAAGAAAATAGCATTCAACATTGCTCATGATAAACTTAATGCATTTAGATGCGAAGAACCAAGAGATTCGAGAGATCTTGAAGAAATTGAGTTAGATGATGATTTTGTTCGTAAATTAGAAGAATGGGTGGAACTTAGAGAAAAATTATTTAAGCAAGCACAAAAATACTTTAGAACTAAATAATAATTTAGCTTCTTTGATGCTTAGGAATATCTTTTAGTCTCTGCATGAACTTATTCTATACGAATTATTTTATATCCAGTCACCATATACGAATTCTTCTCATTCTTGTCAAAATATTCCTCGAGAGCCCGTAATGTTAATGATGCTGCTAGTAGTCCAGATTTTATCATATCTATTCTCTCGCATACTCTTAATTCTGGCTCCTTTTTAAATATTTTATCAAAATATTCCTTCCAAGCAACTGCAACGGAATTTACATCTCCCACCCCCACATGAAGCAAATCAGTTACCTTTTTAACGCAATAATCATTCACGATTTTTCTTGACTCAAAATTATCAAAAGTGCAGATACCCAAGTCAAAACTGGGTACTCTTCTTATGTTCTCTCTTGTAATTTTCATTGTTATTGGTGTTATTGATACATTTGGAAAAGCTTGCTTTAACAATCTCATTACATTTGTTGTCTTGTATTGTCCAGCAAACGGGTATATAAAAAGACTATTCTCCAAATTAGCTTCCTCTATTTTCTCATAATCAATTAAAATCACTGAAATTCTTTTCATTCGATTCAATGCAAGCTTTAATACTGGTGGTATAAGCCAAGTTGCTAGGAACCCACATCCAAAGAAAACAATTCTATACACCCTCCCCCACCAATGAATTATTCACATTGCTCGAACGCTCATCAAAACTAAGAAGAAATAGGGTTTACTTAAAAAGTATATCATTTTTACCTATTTTAATATTTCTTGATAAATAATTCCCAAAATTTTTTAAACTTTTCCTCATATATTGTTTATAGCCCCCGCAGGCGGTGGATCCAGCGGGGTGGAGCAGCTCGGACAGCTCGCCCGGCTTAGGACCGGGTGGACGCCGGTTCGAATCCGGCCCCCGTGTCCATTAAGATCCACCGCCCTTGGGGGCATTCTTAATCATTCTTATCGAGTTTATTAAGAGTACGTTTTGGTAGTTTTGTTTATTAATCTATGGTTCTGTTGAGTATATGTATAGTCTGCCTATTTTGTGTGCTATTCTTACTAATGCTGGGATTTCATACCAGCGGAATTTTTCAATATTTTCTATGCAAACGTTGGTCCTGACCTCCTTTCCGATTACAGCAATCCAGTAATTTCTGTTTATTGTGTTATCTCTTATCCTTAGGATAATTTCGCCTGCTTGAGTTTCAGTAGTAATATCGAGGTTATCGTACATTTCTCTTAATGCTTGTACCAAGTTTGTTGGTTTAAATTCTTTTGGTTCTCTTGAAATTTTATAGTCTGCTGGGGGTTTCTCGAATAGGTAAACTATTGGGATGAAAAGCATGTTATGTGCATGTCTGAATAAGTATCCTCTATAGAATCCCGCATTTCTTTTTCTATCAAAAATTATTAGATCTTCCCTTTCTTTTGGATAGTTCATTAGAAGATATACTTTTGAAACAACGTTGACTTTTCTTGTTCCAGTTTGGAGTCTTACTATGGCAAAATTATTCACATATGCGGAGTTTTTCAAGTCTGTAAAGTCCATGTCTGAGAATGCAATTGGTATTTTTCTTCTTTCTGTCATCTCTGATTCGATTATCTTTCCTTTTGATATCTTAATGAGTAAGTTTTTTATCCACAAAATTATCATATTTTTTCCCTTTGAATCTATAAATAACTTTAAAAATAAAATGAAGTTTTAAAAGAAGTTTAGGTATGAATAATGAAGGCAGTAGTCTTTGGTAGGGAGGTTGAAATATCAAAGGAAGTGTTTGACAGACTTAGAGCAGCAATTGAAAATGGAGATTATGATCGAGCTAAGAGTATTTTGAAGGATGTTTTTGGAGGTGAAATTCCAGAGGGTATTGAAAAAGCAAGGAGTCTCGTAATTATACGATCAAAAGAGATTGTAATTATTACTGAGACGCCGGTCTTTGGGTAAGGGATATGGAAGCATTATCT
>JAHKLH010000144.1 GCA_029856635.1 Candidatus Njordarchaeota archaeon | reverse complement strand
GCTTGCATACATTAGAAATAAACACTACAATGCAATTAAATGTAACGATTATATTATTAAAACATGAAAAAACAAGGGAATTCTTGCAGGAGCTAATTGGTGAAAGAAAAGTTAATATTACAACGAAGGGAAGCATCAATATATGGATCTTCGGTATTGAACTGAAAAATGTAACCTTTGAGAGAGTATTCCTTATAGATTTAAGCCAAGAAGTAGGCGTAACCTCCTATGCTGATATCCAATCAATTGCAAATTGGAATGTGCAAAATATCGACATCATTGGAGAAACTGACGAATACGGAATCATTGACATTGAGACCCAAGTTCAAAGTTACATAACAGATATAACAATATACAATATGACAGTTTATGTCTATCTTCCAAAGGATACGACTCGATACGTAAATACACCCATTGCTATGTTAACATTAAGAAATATTGCAAAGCTCTCCCCCGATGCTCCAGCGAATGTGTCAACAAGGTTTTTGATTTTCAAAAATGCTAGCGAGGATCTGCGTAAGTTTATTCGAGAAGTACTTAGCTATGGAATCGTCGATGTGGAAATAAATGGTACAATCTTAGTAAACATTTTCGAGTTTAACTTGACAATTCCATTAAAGCGAGATAAGTTAACTTATAGTATGAGTAGCGAAGATCTTGAATCTATAGGAGCTGGATTTACTGCTACTGGAATAACAGAAAATGCAAAACTCATTTACTTTGAGCATGTTAGGGATGTTTACCTAAATGGTATATTAGCACATGAACTCAAACTGAATTATTCAGTATATAATGTTTACAATACAAGAATTACAGTTAAAGGTAGATTTTACTTATTGTCCCATAATGAAGAAGCTATCATTGGTGAAATAAACAATTTGGTTTTAGAACCAAAGTCATGGGTGAATTCTAGCATAACATTATGGCTACTTCATAAGAATGTAACAAGAGATATACTAGACGAGCTATTTAAGAGAAAGATATTGAATTGCTCCGTAAGAAGCGAAATAAACATTACCGTATTTGGTATTGAACTTCCGATAAACATAACCCTTCCAATAATGCTTGATTTCAGCCAACAAGTAAGTGGTATGGGCACAACCGGTGAGGAAGCATTTCCTCTACAATTCGTTAAGATGAGACTCATTAATGTGAACATTCTTGGTGAAAATGAAACATACGTATCTGTAGCACCTCTAGTAGAAATCTCTGGAATACCATTAAACATAACAATTCATGAGATGAATGTTAACATTATGGTTAACAACACAACAGTGATGAAATTCCTAAACGACAAGCCATTAAGTATATCAAAATATGGATGCAACATAAGTGTCCTTGTATTCTTTGTCAAAGGAGTCCCTGAATTACGAGAATTAATTCAAAGTATGCTTGAAAAGAACTACACGATTGTTAATGTAAGTGGAATTGTTTCTATTGAACTCTTTGGCTGGGAATTCACTATACCGTTTGAATTGTATAATGTAAATTACTCGTCTGAAGAAGCCGTTGGTCCTATGGTTCCGATAGGTTTCGATAAAATAGTGAAATTATCATACGTAAGGCAAGTAGGTGATAGAACAATAGAAGTTTGCGTCCAGATAAAGAATATATTCAATACAACAATCGGTATTGGAAACACAAGTTTTTATGTCTCATACTTAGGAGAACAAGTAATCGTAGGAGATATAACAAATTATTATTTAATAACACCAGATAATTCTACAGAAATTTGCATATTCCTCACGTTCTTGAATAAGCCAGAGACTCAGAAATTCCTAGAATATATGCTATCAAACATTGAATTGCCAAACATTAGTATTACAGGCAATGCTCTTATTACATTGTTTGGAGTAAACATTTCAGTCGATTTGAGCAAGTATTCACTCTCAACCATACCTACAAAAGAAGGAATATCCCAATACTATAGTCAAATAAACGAAATACTTCCTCAGATAACTTATGACGTAGTGCAGATAGAAGAATTCACAGATAGAGCAGAGATAAGTGTAAATGTAACAGTAATTAATCCAAACTTGTCAGTATCTATATACAATCTTTCCTTCGAAGTAAGGTATCAAGACCAAACCATGTTTTATGTCAATGTTGAGAAATCACAAATTTCACTTGATCAAAACTCATCACTACTTGTTAAGGTAATATTTAGCAAGGCGGGCAATGAGGGCAAGTACGCATTACAAGACTTCATAGAAAAAATACTCTCAGGAGAAACTGTAAACATAAGCATTCTTGGTTATGCCAACATAAGCTTCTTAGGCTTCAATTTGAATTTCACCATAAACATGACTTACATCGTCAATATTACTGACCTAGGCAGAGGCACTACTATGCCTGTTTTGGCATATCAAGACTTGATTAATGTAATGGAAATTAAGGAACTTGAACCAATAATAATAGATGCCACAGTAGCACATCCAATTTTGGTGAGTCTTAACATAACGAATCCATTTGGGCTTAATGTTACTGTCGGCAATCTGACTTTAAATGTCTTCTACAGAAATGCAGAAGTAGTGAGAGTCGTAATAAATGACTCCATCACAATTGCTGGTTATAGTTCAACGTTACTGAACATCACGATGTATGTTTTTGAGAAAGAAGAAACACATGAGTTCATTGAGGAAATTTTAATCAACAAGACTCTTAATGTTACTTTTGATGGATCATTTGATGTTGCATTTCTAGGTATTGTATTAGACAACATTTCTCTTGCAAAGTTTGCTTTTTACGACTTCGCAGAAGGAATCTCTGATATGAGTGTTTATGAAAATATGTGGTACGACTTCGCAAGTTACACAATTGGAGAAACCTCAATATTGAAAGCAAACGAAATCGACAATATTCCGACCATAATTGCAAAAGCGCGATTTGGTGATGTACCTATTTACCTTACCATCTATGAGATTGATATGAACATATCAATAGTTTATGGTCAAGCACTTTCATTATACGTTAAAGGCTTTAATGAAACATGTGCAGTTATTGGCCCGGGTGTGATGGATCATCTAAATGTGACAATTAAAGTATACAAGCAAAATACAGATGCATTAGAATACTTATTCACGAAATTCATGTCAACTGGAGAAATCTGCATTAATGCAACTATTCACGCAAGAATAAAGTTGTTCAAGAACAGTAGCGATCTAATGCTGTTCGATATTACATTCAATATACTTAATTACAATGTGGTCATGCCAAAGGACAATATCAGCGTACAGATACCATCATTCGAGAATTTAGTTATGCTTACATGGATTAGAGAACGCGGAACAACCTACATGGATGATCAACTAACACACATAATTGATATTGCTGTTGAAGTTAATAATCCATATGGTATAGGAATAACGATAGGAAATGTAACAATTGACGTTCTTCGTAATGATACAAAGACAATAGTCATAGAAATACCAAAATCATATGAAATTCCAGCAAATTCGACAGCAACTATTAATGCAACAATATACATCGTAGAAAACGCCGAAACACGCGAGTTGTTTGAAGAAATCCTCAAAAACGGAACAATTACTGCGACAGTTAGAAGTACTCTTGATGTCGTAGTATTTGGTGTCCACATAACGAACATTACGCTTGGCATAATAACACTCCAACAATTTGCAGCGAATATCAGCTCTATTACAATGCAAGAAGAACAATTTGCTCAAATTGCAGGTTATACTGTCACCATGTTAAACATAATAAGTGCTGAGCAATTAACTAACAAGACATATGTCTTGGCTCAAACTGAAATATCTAATGTCCCAATATATGCAACAATATACTCACTCAGCATCAATGTGAGTACACCATACGGATTAGTAACATCATTAAATGTATCTGGAAATACTAGCCAGGAGTTCTATGTAGGACCGTTTATTTCAACAGGCCTAAATATCTCAATGACTATATGGAATAATAGCAAAGGTCTTGAATATCTAATACGTAGTTTTCTTGATTACAATAAGGTGACAATGAATATATCCGTGATAGCAGATATTAAGCTATTCAAAGATAGTACGAAATTATTCAGATTTAACATATCAACGGAATTTACTAATTTAACAGTAGGAACCTCCGAGATAAGTGGTGCGACAACGAGAGTTGGTATTGGAATTCCTTCAATATCTAATCTGATCAAGATAATTGAAGCAAAAGAGCTCGCTCCAGACCAGCTTGCACCAGTAGATGATCCATATACAAACTGGATGGTACACCCAATATTCGTTTGCTTAAATGTTAGTAATCCCGTTGGAATTAATATAACGATTGGAAATACTACAATTTATGTGCTGAAAGATTCTAAAGAAGTTGCTCGAGTAGTGATAAATGATACTATTCTTATACCCGCACATGGCTGGGCCATACTCAATGTCACAGTCTATGTTTTTGATCGTCAAATAACAAAAGAAGTAATAGAAGAAATAATAACAACTCAATCAGCAAATGTTTCAATAGATGGAATATTCGATCTTGAATTCCTAGGAGTACATCTTAGAAATATATCAATATCAAAATTAGCATTTGAAAGTATTGCCACACAATTAACTGAAACCGAAATGAACATGCAATTATGGGAGAACTT
>JAHKLH010000143.1 GCA_029856635.1 Candidatus Njordarchaeota archaeon | reverse complement strand
TAGAAGACACTGACTACAGTATACAATATAATAATTATTGTCTATTATTATAACCAAATTTTGAATTTCATTTAAATACGAAAAAGTCTTTAATTGGTTTGATTACTCAATTATATGAAAATGCCAAAAATCTCATACTCTCTTTTTGAAAAAATGTTTGGTGAGTAGTTTGAAAAAATATTTATCGAAACATAAAGTAAAATCAGGTTTTCGAAGAAAATTTTTGAATATGCTATTAATTGGTAGCTTATCCATGTTATTTGCTGAAGTATTTTCTGGTGCCTCATTATTATGGTTCATCGATCCTTGGTCCATACTCATAACTTTTCCACTTTATTTATCACATGTCTTGTTTTTTCTTAATTTAGCTATAAGACTTCATAGGACTTCATTTGAATCACTATACTTATGGGGTATTCTCTTTGGATTGTATGAAACATGGATAACTAAAGTTATTTGGAGCGGTTTCGGTGATGAGTTAATCTTAGGTCAAATTCTTGGCATAGCTATTGGAGAATTCATCATACTCTGTCTCTTTTGGCATCCAATAATGTCATTCATAACGCCGATACTCGTCTTTGAAATTTTCTCACTTTCTCGAGAAAACAATCATCAAAAATTGCTTCCAGGTCATGCAAAATTAATAACAAAGAGCAAGAAAAATCAAGTTTTGGCTTGGTTAATAGTATTGTATGGAGCATCTTTCCTTTCGCTTAATTCACATTATAATATTATAGTAGCACTAGTTACTGCTTTAGGTAGTCTAATGATCGTGATTCTTCTTTATTATGCATGCAAGAAATATTGTGGTGAATTCACCGTATACGAGTTAAAGCTCGGATTTAAAGGATTTATTACACTTATTGTTTACTTAATATTCCTTTACGCCATGCTGTTCTTTCTTATTTATCCAGAAAAAATTCCCTCATTGATTATAATATTTATCACAATTTTAATATACATGACGACGATTATACTTATTTATTTGTCAAAACCACTACCAGAAAAGATAAATAAAAATATCAAGGAGTTTTATACAGCTAAGGATGTATGGAAATCACTACTAACATTTACGCTTCTCACAGCAGTCTTTTGCCTAATTCCAACTATTGGATCCATAATCGCAATATTGCTTTTTATATTAATGATTCCGATGGGAATAACTCTATTTTTCTTCACTTTACTAAACATAATACGATATTTTTCCAAGAAAAAGCAGTAGCAATGTACAACAATTAATTAAGACTTGAGCTTATTTGTCAATTAAAATTCAAAGATTACACCTTCCTCGATATCAATATATTTCCATTTCTGTTTTATTATGACTAATGGCGTAATAGAAAGAGCTTGAAGAATTCTATCTATATTTTGATTAAAAATTAATAGCATTTTTCCAATCTGGCTTGAGGGACGTAAATACTATTCTCTTCACTGATTTGTACTCCTTTGGTATTGAATAAATAAAATCACTATCTGCTGTGATTATAATCCTATTTTCACGATTTGCTATCTTGAGTATATCATGATTAAATGCAGATGATTGCACTCTAGTAATATTATATCCTTTATCCCTTAAAATTTTCATAATCCTCTTTGGAACATTTTCATCAATAAGGAATTTCATATTATGTAACCAACGTCACCATGTAACTTCTCGGTAAGCTTCTTATAAATTTGCTCTAAAAAGGCTCAAGAACATCTTGATATTTAGGAAGTGCTTCAATATCGCATTTTCTTAACGTAGGAAACTTATCCATGAGTTCATTAATGCTCCATCCCTTCTTCAGTAAGCTATAAACATAATATGCTAATACGCGAGTTCCTCGTACAATAGGCATTCCTCGAAGTTTTCTCGCGTTGATTTTAATCAGACTAAGTACTTCTGAAAAACGATTTAATATATCGAAATTCTTAATGATCTTCTTAAGCTTTTCCTTGGGCATATCAAATTCCGATAAAATATCCTTTGAATCCCACCACATTTTAAGCAGTTTTACAACCATTGCTATAGGTATTCTTGTACCGCTTTGATAAGAGTATTTCCGCATTTTCTAAAGTCTACTTCAATATCCTGATAAGATATAGCTAATAGTAGTTATAATTTTCCTTCGTGTTTAATATTGTAATTCAAAACACTATGATTAGAAACGCAGTCTAGATATTGAAACTTACTTTAAAATATAACTTCTTATTCTGGTGCTCAATTTGAGTGTCATTGAAGAGATCATAGAGTATCTTTTGCAGAAAGGAGCTCAATTCTGTGATGCAAGACTTGAAATTCGCAATAGTCTATCAATTACAGTTGTAAACGGAGCTATTAGATTTATTTCGCATGAGAAAAGTAAAGGCATTTCAATACGTGTGTTAATAAATGATGCTTGGGGTTATGCGTCAACAACAGATTTATCCTGGAATTCCGTAAAACAAGCTGGAGAACGTGCGTTGAAAATAGCTAAAGTACTTGGAGAAAGAAGTAAAGGTAAGCTAGAAATAAAAGCAAGATCAATTAAAGCTAATGTTAAAGCAGACATTAAAATTAATCCACTTAACGTTGATCTTGAAGAGAAAATTAATGTTGCAATGACTCTTGATGCCGCACAAAGGAATACAGATAAGAGAATTGTTAATTCGAATGCACGTTATCAAGAATCAATACTTCGTTTTGAGTTTGCTAACTCGTTTGGTTCCTCTATTTCATGGGAAGAAGTGAGAACAAGAATTATTGGATATTCTGTCGCATTTGAGGCTGGAAAAATTCAATATTCGTATTGTATAAAGGATGGAACCATAGGTTTTGAATTAATTAAAGAAATAAATCTAGAGGAAGAGGGAGAAAAAATTGCAAAAGAAGCAGTTTCTTTACTAAATGCGAAAAGACCTCCAAGTGGTTATTTAACAGTTATAGCAGATCCATCAGTTACGGGTGTGCTTGCACATGAAGTAATGGGTCATGCGTCAGAGGCAGATGATGCTATAAACAAACGTAGTTTCCTAACCGGAATCGTAGGAAAACAAGTAGCTTCCGAATTAATCACCATGATTGATGATGGAACAATAAAAGGAGCACATGGTTCGATACCATTTGATAGCGAAGGAACCCCTTCCTCAAGAACAGTCATTATAGAAAAAGGAATATATAAGGGATACATGCACAATCTTGAGACAGCAGCATTGATGGGTGCTGAGCCAACTGGAAATGGACGAGCGCAAGATTTTAATAGAAGAATATTCGTGAGAATGACAAATACGTTCTTCGCACCAGGTGATTGGAATCTTGATGAAATAATTGAAGACACAAAATTTGGAGTACTTGCTATAAAAGCAATGGGTGGTATGGAGGATCCCGTTGGAGGAGGCTTTGAAACAAAAGCTCTCATGGGATATCTAATAGAAAATGGGGAGAAAAAGTATCTTATAAGGAGCTTTACTCTTAGCGGAAAAGCATTAGAAATATTAAAGACAGTAGATGCTGTTAGTAAAGATTTTGAATTAAGTGGTGGCCATTGTGGAAAAGGAGAAGAAGATATTGTTCCTGTTAGTAGTGGCGGTCCTTACATCCGTGCAAAGATTTTAGTTGGAGGTGGATGAATATGATTGAGAATATATGTAAGAAAGCAATTGAAATTGGAGAAAGGGAAGGTGCTCATCAAGTCGAGACTTTTGTAATTAATGGAAGAATACTAAATTTGTACGTTGAAGGAAGCAAAGTGAACATAATTACAGAGAATAAGTGGATTGGCATTGGAATTAAACTAGCCATAGGAAAACGCGTTGGATTCGTTTCTGGAATATATGCGAACGAAAAAAGCTTGCATGAGATAATTAAGGAAGGAATTAAAATTACACGAGTCAGTCCAGATGATCCAAAATTTGAATCTCTTCCAGAACCTAAGCAAATTTCTGGAGTCATTGAGGATGTTTATGATGAACATGCAGCAAATGTAAGTTCATCAGAGCTCTACTCATTTGCCAAAGAAGTAATTGAAAACACCAAAAAGAATGGAGTAAAAGTAATGAGAGGATTGATTAGAATTAATATCTTTGAATTTTCAGTGATGAACTCACTAGGCGTTGATTTCTCTCATGAAGGCACAAATATATTCGTTCATTTCACAGCAAAAAGAGAATTTGGCGAGGGCATCGTCAAAAAATACGCAACAATGCTCAATGAATTAAATTGGGAAAAAATTGGAGAAGAACTACATGAAAAAACATTAATTGCTTCGCAGGCTAAGGCTTTCAAAGGTAGTGAAAAATTAGAGGTGATTATAGAGCCTATGGAATTAGCTGGAATGCTATCTGATTTATTGATGGCGGCAAATGGTGAGAATATTAATAGAAAGAGAAGTCCTTGGATTGGAAAGATTGGTGAACAAGTTACGGCGGAATGTTTAACTATAGTTGATGATGGACGATTGCGAGGAGGATTAAGGAGTGCTCTCGCTGATGATGAAGGAGTTCCAACCACTAGGAAAGCCATCATTGAAAAAGGAGTTTTGAAATCGTATTATTTTGACTACTATAACGCAAGAATAGCGAAAGTTACTCCAACTGGAAATGGATATAGGCGCGGAGTAAGAACAATCGAAGACGCCCACAAT
>JAHKLH010000142.1 GCA_029856635.1 Candidatus Njordarchaeota archaeon | reverse complement strand
TCTGATTAAATTGAATGAGCCAACAGCCGGCATTTTCTTGGAAACATAATGCTCTGTTGTATCTTCATCACGTACTGCGCCAATCGGTATAACAATATCACCCAATTCTACATTCTCAGCAATACCTCCACAAAATCCAACACCTATAATTGCTTTTGCTTTTCTGAGGGCAGCAATTCTAACAATCCATTCAGCATATATGCCTCCACTAGGAATTGCTACAGTAAATATTCTCGTACCGTTGAAGATACCAGTGTAAACTTCAATAGTTTTTGCTTCCCCTTACATTCTCAGGATTATGGAGATATGTACAGAACTGCGTATCCGCAACCAAGGCCAACAAGAATTCTGTCAGATATTAGACTTAAATCACCATTTTTAAGAACTCACCTTAATACAAGCTTTCTCAAGAAATATTCATTATTAATATGCGATATGACATTAAACACTTGCTATACTGCTCCGTTTAAATTTAAAGAATACAATCCACCTAATAACTTCTTACCCTCATTGCACGTATTAATTCATAT
The DNA here is from genome assembly GCA_029856635.1 of Candidatus Njordarchaeota archaeon. Taxonomy (GTDB): domain Archaea; phylum Asgardarchaeota; class Njordarchaeia; order Njordarchaeales; family JAHKLH01; genus JAHKLH01. The sequence continues at coordinate 4,145 of JAHKLH010000142.1, read as the reverse complement.
TACAGACAGGCATAACTAAAACAATTTTTCGCTCTCAGAGGATATGGTGTATTGTTAAGAGACTACCTGCTTCGAAATTCTTAATTTAGTGTTTAACGATGCAATATATTATTCTTTAAATATTTTTTGGGATGCATATGAAGAGTAAAACTTTAGTAAAAATCGGTGGAATTTTTGGAATTTTTCTCGGAATTTTAAATGTGATTACATTCTTCACTACATTATTCCTTGGAGAACTTAAAATATTTGGATTATATGTACCTGAGATGATGCTTCAGTTATATGAACCAAATATGATTAATTATTATACACTTGACATGATTCTCTATATTCTAACTGGAATCTTTTGGTTTTTGTTTTCACTTTCCATTATTGTGTACAGTAAACTATATAAGAGTAAGATTGGTGCTACAACTGGGGCTATAGCGTGCACTAGTGGATTACTCGCACTTGAATTTGGGATATTATTATGGTACATTATCCAAACGCAAGACATTTTAATTTTAAAGAAAATCATACCATATTCGATTTTCGTATTACTTCATTACGAAATATTTCTTTTTATTTTTAGTATTCTTACAATTCCCTATTTTATTAAAATACGCAAAAAAATTGGAACTATTGGAGGAATTTTGTTAATACTTGGTGGAATACCTAGCTTATTTATGAGCATATTTGTGTATTACGGGTTAGCATCATACAGCTTATTCGCATTAGTCCCTTACAAATTACATGAAATTCTTCATTTGTTTGTTTTCGTAGCTTTACTTGCCTTTATTCTATTCTCAGCATTAATTGTACTTCCCCTGCGTACCATAGGATTAATTTTATGCGGTGTATCTACATTCCTCTTTAGAGAGGAAGAAAAAACGATTACCATTAAAGTGTCTTGATTTTATGCGGGTGAGAAACTATGAAAACATTGCTAGTTTTAGTATTACTTCTTTCACCTACTCTTTTAGCTACAACTAATTATAATATTGCTAATCATGTTGTTATTGATGATATTAACAATACTAGTGATGTTCGTCAAATTCCGCTTACACAACGTTGGATTTTCCATGCATCTGGAGCAATATATGCTACTCCCGCAGTTGGTGATGTAAATAATGATGGCAAGTTAGAAGTAATTGTTATTGACTCGAAAGAGTATGTGTATTGTATTAATGGGAGTAATGGATCATTACTATGGAAATCATATCCATATTCTGCAGCTATTTATTCAGCCCCAGTTTTATGTGATGTTAATAATGATGGGGTAAGAGATATAATCATAGTTGATAATTATGGTCACATACGCTGTTTAAATGGAAAAAACGGAAAGGATATATGGAAAATTTTCTTAAATCCTCATATATATTCGATTCCTGCTGTGTTGAATGTAGATAATGATTCTTATCCTGAGATAATAGTAGGAAGCGAAACTTATGTGTATTGTATTGAAGGAGAAAATGGAAAAATAAAGTGGCAATCTGACCTTGGTGTAATGATATACTCTTCGCCAGCAATAGGAGACGTTGATAAAGATGAAGAGTTAGAAATTCTAATTGCTGGAAATGATGCGGATGGATATGGATGGCTTTACTGCTTATATGCAATTAATGGCTCGATAAAGTGGTTTTATTCAACAGCATATGAAATATTTACATCACCAGCTATTGGAAACACGGATTATGATTCAACATTAGAAATAGTGATTGCAGATAGTGAATATGTTTATTGTATAAGTGCATCGGGATATCTTCAATTTAACGATTATTTAAAAGAATGCACTAGGGCTACTCCAGCTATTGGAGACATAAATAATGATGGCGTACATGAAATTATCATTATAACTGATAATGGTACTATATATTGCTACCATGAAGTATACCTAATATGGTCTAAGTATATAGGTGCACAAGTCATATCGTCTCCAGTATTAGTGGATATTGATGATGATCTAAATGCTGAGATTATATTTGGAAGCAACAATTCTAACATTTATTGCATAGATGATAATGGAGATATCTTATGGACATTCTCCGTATCAGATAAAATAACTGCATCGCCGGTTGTAGGTGATATTGATAATGATGGTACTCTTGAACTTATAATTGCAGATTATAGTGGAAATGTTTACTGCTTTGAATTCAATCAACGTGTGACTAAAGTATTATGGCAAGGATTTAGTGGAGATAGCCGTTTCTATCGATGCAAAAATGCTGAGTATGCAAATGATACTGATTATATAATCGACTCTGACCAAGATGGTTTAATTAACATATACGAACTACGCGTATCAAAAACCGATCCTTACGATTCAGATACTGATGATGATGGCATGCCAGATGAATGGGAGGTCTACTATAAGTTTAATCCAAATAATGCAACTGACGCACTCTTAGATCCCGATAACGATGGCTTGACAAATTTGGACGAGTATAGAAATAGAACAAACCCATGCGACCCAGACACGGATGATGATGGAATGCCGGACGGTTGGGAGGTTAATTATCACTTAAATCCGAAGAATAGCACTGATGCAAACGAAGATTTTGACTACGATGGATTAACGAATCTTGAAGAATATCTTAATAGCACTGATCCATGGAATCCTGATACTGATGGCGATGGAATGCCAGATGGATGGGAAGTTAAATATGGTCTTGACCCAACAAACGCAAGCGATGCTGATCAAGATACTGATAATGATGGCTTGACAAACTATGAAGAATACGTGCATGGAACAAATCCAACATTTAAAGATACAGATTGTGATGGAATGCCGGATGGATGGGAAGTTGAGCACAATTTAGATCCACTCAATAACACTGATGCAAGTAAGGACTTTGATAATGACGGGCTTACTAATTACGAAGAATATTATCACAATACTAATCCCTGGAACTCTGATACTGATGGTGATGAAATTCCAGATGGATGGGAAGTTCAAAATAATTTAAATCCAACTAATGCTACCGATGCTAATGATGACCCAGATAAGGATGGGTTAACTAATCTTGAAGAATACTACCATAATACTAATCCTCATAGTGCAGATAGTGATGATGATGGATTTTTAGATAGTGAAGAAGTAAAATATGGTTCAAACCCAAATAACCCATGTGATGTTCCTTGGACGTTTTACGCATGGGTGGGATTGATAATAGTTCTTCCGATAATCATTTCAAGCTTTGTAACCATCATTGTTTGGAAGAAAATCAAAATTAGTACTTAGAAGCAGTTCATTTTGTAATTTGAATATAAAAATACTTTATCATATCCTTTATTTCTTAAAAAGATTGTAGGAGTTATCTAATATTAGCATTTGACATTAAATCATATTATTACTCCCCAATCTCTGAATAATATCTTTCAATAGTTGTAACTATATCATGATCATGGTCACATGAAGCAATTATTTTAATTTGATACCTCTGCATTAGTGCTATACTCAATAAATTTGTAGCATTGTTCTTCATTTCCTTAGGGCTCTAAAGTATAAGTGAAAAATATTTGCATCAATGGAAACTTTTTGGCCGGTAGGTATTTTTTCCAATATTCATTTTTCTTCAACCATATTTTCTCCCGTAGTAATAGGAAACTAATTTCCTATCGAGAATTGCAAAGTCCACCTCATCTTCATCTGGCTCTAGATATTTTTTGGGAATGTCCTTAGGAACTTCTATTATAATCCTAGAACCATCGAACAGGACAAGAAGCTTCTGATTTTCCTTAAGATTAAGTGCCTCCCTTATCTTAGATGGAATTGTTATTTGCCCCTTCTTTCTTAGTCTTACAACAAAGATTTGCAAATGACTCGTCGAAAGGTTATGAGGTTCATTATCATTTAAAAGTTGTAAATTGCAGATAATGTCAAACTGTTATAGAATAGTTCAACCTATGTTCTTTTTGGGTTATAAGAGTTTTATATTTTAACTAATACTTGAAATTTTTCACAATGATAAAAAAATCTTGCTTAAAACATGAGAAAGCTTTAATCACATTATTGCTAACGACGCCATCACAGAATTATTTTATTTTTCTGCCAAAATATATATTATTTTAAGTATATATTATAACTCTACAATCGCTCATGTTGACACTTTTGCGCCCTCTTTACAAGTCTTAGTTTTTTCTTGTTTTGTTGCTAACTTGATTGC
>JAHKLH010000141.1 GCA_029856635.1 Candidatus Njordarchaeota archaeon | reverse complement strand
TCATCTTTAAGGGAGACATACAATAGGAAAGCCATAAGATTTGCAAAAAGATACAAAATTCCGATTATAGGCGGTTCAGACGCTCATGTTCCTGATCTTTTAGGAGTAGTAATTACTTTCGTTGATGCCTCTAATTCTATTGATGATGTATTAAGTGCTATTAAGAAAGGTAAGACTCGTGTATACTATCAGAAAATTGGTTTTTTTAAGCTAATTATGTTAAAGCTAAAGAAGTATTTCACTAGGACTATATGAGCATTTCTAATTTAAAAGTAGCCATGATGTGATTAGTATTTTTTAGAATATTGATATTAACAATTCTTCGTATTATCACAGCGACAAACATTCACTATTTCTAAAAGCCCGATATATTTTTAGTTTATTGTCGTGATTATTTAGTTATGGAAGTTGATTCATGTGATAATGATGGCAAAAAGAAAGAGCAAATTCCTACGCGTTAGAAGACTTCAAAATCCAAGCGAAGCATACAGAGGAATCGCTAGACTACACATTAAGGACATGAAGGAATTGGGACTAGATGCCGGAAATATAATAATCATTAGAGGAGATAAGAAAACAGCCGCTCGTGCTTTTCCTTCAAGTCCTGCCGATCCCCCGGGTGTAGTATTTTTAGATTCACTTCTGCGTGAAAATGCAAGAGTTCAGGAGGATGAACTCGTTGAGGTATGGAAAGCTGAAGTAAAACCAGCGGAAAAAATTGTATTAGCGCCAGTTTTTAGAATGCATCCAACGATGTTTGCGCCAGTTTGGCCCATAGAACAATTCTCACTTTTCGCTAAGCAACTTATTAATATCCCCGTATGCTTGGATGACAAGGTTATCGTAAGATATTGGAATCAAAACTACATATTCTTAGTTCTTAGTTATGAGCCAAGAGATGCAGAAGCCGTTATTATTACACCAGATACAAAAATAGTGATTGAGAGACGCCCTATTCGAGAGATATACAGACGCCCTCGTATTACATGGGATGATGTAGGAGATTTGGAGGAGGTTAAGCAGAGGATTCGTGAGATTGTTGAATTACCATTGCGTTTTCCAGAATTATTTAGAAGATTAGGAATCGAGCCTCCAAAGGGCGTCCTTTTGTATGGCCCACCTGGTTGTGGTAAGACATTAATTGCAAAGGCACTAGCTAATGAAACTGGTGCATCATTTTACTCAATTGCTGGACCTGAAATAATGTCGAAGTGGTATGGAGAAAGTGAAGCTCGCTTGAGACGAATTTTCGAAGAGGCAGAAAGAAACGCTCCTTCAATCATCTTTATAGATGAAATCGATGCAATTGCTCCAAAACGAGAGGAAGTTGTTGGGGAAGTGGAAAAAAGAGTAGTGGCGCAACTTCTTGCACTAATGGATGGACTAAAGGAAAGAGGTCGAGTAATTGTAATTGGTGCAACAAATAGACCAGAAGCATTAGATCCCGCACTTAGAAGACCTGGTAGATTCGATAGAGAGATAGAAGTACCCGTTCCTAATGAACGTGCAAGATATGAGATTCTCAAAGTACACACACGTGGAATGCCCCTTGCAGAGGATGTCGATTTAAAATTACTGGCAAAGGTTACACATGGATTTACTGGAGCAGATATTGCTGCCTTGGTTCGTGAAGCTGCAATGATGGCTCTTAGGAGAATTTTACCGAAAATAGATTTAACAAAGAAAACATTAGATCCAAAGCTTTTAGAAAACCTATATGTTACAATGGCTGACTTCAAAGCCGCCCTAAAAGAGGTAAAGCCAAGTGGTCTCAGGGAAGTATTTGTCGAGGTTCCAAATGTTCGATGGAGTGACATAGGTGGATTAAAAGAAGTAAAGAAAAAATTGCAGGAAGCTATAGAATGGCCTCTTAAGTACAAAGCATTATTTAAGTATGCTGGAGTTAAGCCTCCACGTGGAGTTCTTCTATATGGCCCACCCGGAACAGGAAAAACGCTTTTAGCCAAAGCTGTTGCAACTGAGTCTGAAGCTAATTTCATTGCCGTAAGAGGCCCAGAGGTACTCAGCAAATGGGTAGGAGAAAGTGAAAAAAGAATAAGAGAAATCTTTAGAAAAGCAAGAACATATGCACCTTGTGTCGTATTCTTCGATGAAATCGATGCAATTGCACCTCGTCGTGGACTAGGAATAGGAGATGCTAGAGTTACCGAAAGAATAGTATCGCAATTACTAACTGAAATGGATGGTATTTCAGAATTAGAAGACGTCGTCGTCATTGGTGCAACAAACAGACCCGACATTCTCGATCCAGCCTTATTACGTCCAGGAAGATTTGAGTTAATTCTTGAGGTGCCGTTGCCAGATCTGGAGGGAAGACGAGAAATATTCATTATTCATATGCGTCCTCTTAAGAATGCTATTGATGGAGATATTGAACAATTTGCAGAGGAACTAGCTAAAATGACCGATGGTTTTAGTGGAGCTGACATCTCTGGTGTTTGCAGAGATGCAGCAATGCGTGCGCTGCGAGAATTCATTGAGACAAGAAAACTTAAACCTTCTGAGGTAGAAAAAATTGTGAATCAAAAACCAAAATTCATACGCTTTGAGCATTTCTTACAAAGTGTGAGCGAAATGAAAAAGAAGAAAAAGGTAATGGAAGCTTGGAGCCCAGTAACTCCCCGCGAGAAGATACCCACCGAATATTTATAACCTTGAAAATCTATAGTTATTTTTCTCAAAATTTATTTCTTTCCAGTAAATCTCAATTTTCCAAAATGAAAATCTACTAAATTCCTAGCATTAACTATGATTATTCTTTTCAGAATAGTTTATGTTGAAGCCATATTCCCTCACAAGAATTCTTCCTATTTTTCTAAGAATAAAACCTTGTTCTGCCGCTTCCTTTCTGAGTTCTAAAATCATACTTGGCGTATCTATTTTCATTGGACATATTTCATGACAGCGCCCGCATAATGTACATGAATAAGCGAGAACATATGCATGAAGTGGATCAAGCACGAATTTAGTCCAAACTGCGCCGATGCCTCCAAAATATGTCGACCCATAGAACCCCGCAATTTGTTCGAAAACGGGACATTCATATAAGCATGAGCCACAACGAATGCATAATAATGCCTCTCTAAAAATTGGATGTTTCATCATTTCAGAACGTCCGTTATCTAGAAGTATCACGTAAACTTCTCGAGGACCGTGTGCGCCATAAATTATGTTTTTTTCGATATCTCCTGTTTTGCTTGGACCGGAAATCAAGCTAATATAGCTTGGCATTGTATATCCTGCGTATCGTGAGAGTACTTCTATTTGTAGCATTGCATCCTGTAGTGTTGGAACTATCTTTTCTATTCCAGCGACTACAATGTGGATTGGTGGTGCGTTTGTAACAAATCGAGCATTGCCTTCGTTTTCTACAATAAAGATTGTTCCAGTTTCTGCTGCAATAACGTTTGCTCCAGATATTCCTATGTCCGCTTTGAAATATTTCTCTCTTAAGAATTCACGTGCGAATTTAGCTAATTCTGTTGGAGATGGTGGAATTTCTCTTTTTGCTAGTTTCGAGAAAAGTTCAGCAATTTTTTCTTTGGGAATCCCTATTGCTGGCTCAACTAGGTGCATGGGTTTGCGATTAGCTAATTGAATTATGAATTCGCCTAAATCTGTTTCCCATACTTCATTTTGAAGAGTAGTCAAATATTCGTTCAGTCCAATTTCTTCAGCAGTCATGGATTTTGACTTTACTATGATCTTATTACTACCCACAATTTTTCCAATAATTCTTCTAGCGTCTTGTGCTGTTTTCGCAAAATACACGTGCATATTCGCATCTTCCATGTTTTCTATTGTCATCTTTACATATTCTTGCAAATTTAGAATAGTGTTATATCGAATATCTCGTAGTCTTTCTGCTAATTTTTTAACATGTGGATATTTACGGAATGCCTTTTCCCTATTTATCCTAGAACCAATAACCGACCTCCATATTGCTTCTCTGAAGAGCGTATCCCTCAGCACCCGATAAATTTTCCTCTGATATTTATTGAAGAGAACATTGTATTTCTCTACCATTATACTCACCTCAGAAATCGCAAAACAAATAATGTTAGATCGTAAACCTCTATATCAGCATTTGCATTTTTGCATGCATTCTTTAAATGGAGATAGCATGTAGGGCATGCCGTTATTATATGTTTTACTCCAAGGGGAATTACTTCTTTGCGAATTTTTTCTATAGCAATTTCATCTGCAAGAAGAGGAAGAGACATTCGAATGAGTCCGCCACCGCCGCAGCACGTAGCATACTCCCTATTAAGATGAAGTTCTTTTATGTTTATACCAAAGGATCTTATTACTTCTCTCGGTTCATTGAATATTTTTAAGTGTCTTCCTAACTCGCACGGATCGTGATAAGTAACAACTAAATCATCCGAGCCTTTAATATTAAGTTTTCCCGTTTTTATCAACTCACTTAACAACTGAGAGAAGTGCTTAGCTGGTGGTATTTTAATTCCAAATTTTGGGAAAAATTCAAGAAAAGCTCGTAAACACGATGGACATTCGACAACTATATAATCATATTTGGCTAGCTTTTCCGATATTTCAAGGGCGTGCTTTTTAGCATCACGCAAAAAGCCAGAGTAAATCAATGGAATTCCACAACAGAGATTATCAATTATCTCATACTTGATATTGGCATGGTTCAGTATTTTTATCATCGCC
>JAHKLH010000140.1 GCA_029856635.1 Candidatus Njordarchaeota archaeon | reverse complement strand
GCGAAGCTTTTGATGATATATTTGATATTCTTATCAAAATAAAGCCAAATGTTGTGGTATTTCATGCATTTTCGGATAAGCCATCAAATGCATTAAAAATTGTTGCTCATAACTGGTATGTATCAATTCCTACTATAGCAGTTAGAAGCGAATTGCATCAAAATGTGATCAAAACTATTTCTTTAGAAAATGTAATTTTGGAGACAGATGCACCATTTTTATCCCCAATTCCCCGCACACGAAACGAGCCCGCAAATGTTAGAATTCTAGCGGAATTTATAGCAAAAATTAAAGGAATGAGATTAGAGGAAGTAGCAAGTGTAACAACAAAAAATGCTAAAAAAATATTCAATATAAAGTAAATGTCTAGACTTTACCCTTGCGCTTTAGTAGGAATACTGCAACAGCTATCACAGCAACTACAACAACGCCGATCGTTATGTAAATCCAAATTGGTGTTACCAGTTTAGGCTTGACATAAATTAGAACTTCACTATATGCGCTGTTACCCGCTTTATCCCATGCCTCAACCTTGATATAATATGCGCCAGTTTCGTTTAATGTTACGACATATGAGAATGTGGTTCCATTTACTTCTCCAATTTTTGTACCATTTATGTAAATAACAAAGTGGTCAAGTACGAAGTTATCAGAGGCATTCCACTTCACTTCTATTGAGATTGTTTTCTCCATTTCGAATTCTTGCTCAAATTGCGGATATGTAATTGAAATCTTTGGCGCCGTTACGTCTATGTGTATGGTAATTTCATCTGAGCCTGAAAGCCCAGTCCAATCATAGGCTACGGTCTCTATCTCCCAGTGACCTTCATCTAATGTTAAATTATATGATCCGAAGAATCCAGGCACGGTTGCCCAGAGAGTATCATTCACATAAATTTCTGTGTATAATAAGTAGACATTATCTAAGGCAGTCCATTCAAGAGTTATAGTTTTTGAAACAATCCAAGAATCTGATTTTGGAGATGTAATGTTAACAGTTGGTGGAGTTGTATCAGGATAATATTCAAACCACATTAATATTTTGTTTAGAAGGAGGGAATTCTTAAGTACCGGGTATGTCTGGTATGGGTAATAATCATCACCGAATATTCCAGAGCTACCAATAGCTAAAATCTTGGCACCAGTATGTGGATCATAATATGCAGCCATTGCTGTTAGATTAGTACCATTTATTCCAGACGGTTTACCAGTAGCATTAACTCCATATGATTCGTTATTACCACATAGTACAGGAACAGCGGGATCAGTTACATTTAGGTATGTTCCTCCTGGATAGAATACCCATCCAACACCGAATAATATCGCATTTGCAATAGGATTATTTGCAAATCCTTCTTGAGTAATATTAACTAAGAATGAATAGTTGTATAGGTTGTATTTATCATCTTCAATTTCTCCGACATTCCAAAGTATTCCATATTTTCCAGTTATCTCATTGTATACGTCAGCAATTTCTGAAGTAAAATATTTATACCAGTTGCCCATAATCCAAAGCTTACCGCCATTGTCTATGTACCAATGCAATAATTGTATTTCTTCAGATGTGAATAGATATTCTTCATCAATGCATGAAATTACTACTAGGGAAGCATTACCAAGCTCGTCCTTTGTGAATGTATCATTATTTAGATAAACGTTAAACCAGTAATAAAGCATCAACGTTCCAAATAATGTTCCCATTCTTCCATATGACGCATTCCAGTGCTGTCCGTGACCTTGATCAAATATCACGAAGTTATCAGTGAATACCATCCATGTGACTCTAGTCTTAGCTGAACCAAGTTCTGATGATTCAACTGATACTGTAATGTATACGTCCTCTCTGAAGGGGAAATCAGACGCGTATAATTTCCATGTTAATATCTCAAATTCGCCACTGGGTAATTCGGGAATAACGTACGTCCAACTTTCATTTTCAGTGGTAACGTTTCCGAATAGAACAGAAACATTAACAGTCACATTGATATTTCTCGCTGTAATCCCGGTTTCGGCTGGATTAGATACATTCACAGTGAGTATCGTCCAATCCCAAGCTGTTAAAACAGTCCAATCATACAAAAGAGATGATGTGACCACTAACCCTAAAGTTTTGAAGGAACCAACTATGCTAAAACCAAAAACGTTATCTGACCAAACCTTAAATTTAGCTTTTACAATACTAGTTCCAGTCGATTTAACGACCCAACAAATGGTTTTTTCAGCTCCAGGCTCAAGGTCACCAATTATTACATCAGATGATTCATTAACTAACTCCACAGTACCTTCAAGCTCAATACCAACATGAACGTTAGTAGCTGCTGTTTCGGCATTATTCCTAATTGTAACATTTAAGTATGCATATTCGCCAGATAAAACGGGCTCTGCTGGAATCTCATAATTAACTATTTCAAGACCTTCAGCAAGTAGCCAGTGAATTACCCTGAGAGCAAATTCTTTATTATCATACTTGTAACTATAAAAGTAAGGATCACGCATAAATGGTGAATGTGATAGAAACATTCTCCCTTTACCGATGAGGTCAATTGCAATAAAAACAATTGTATCATATCCAGTTGTTACTATTGTTCCATTTGAATATTTTATATATGTGTCATCATCGCCAGTTCCAACAACATAGATGGTTTTTGTTGAATCGTTCTCATCAATTACTTTCATCATGTTTCCTCCAGCTTTGACTTGGAATGTACCGTCGTTGCTCAGGAAGTTCGCAACAATATTATTTTTCCATGTATGAATTAGGGGATAGTAGTATCTGTAATCATAATTTGTTTTATCATATACACTGCAATTAATCCAAGCAACTCCATAATCTCCTGTGATTTCTGTGAAGTTCGTACTATATGGTTTTCCGTACCAATCACCAATCAAGAAAACAATACCACCATTTTCGATGTAGTCCTTTATTGCACTGATTTCATCTGAGGTTAATGGTGTTGTCGGGTTCGGTAATATAAACACATCATAATCGGACAGCAGTGTAGAAGTTATAGGAGAGGCTTTATTGATAGTTACATTTACTCCAAACATTTCTGATACATCTGATAGAAATTGGTCTAAATTGTATGTTTGATCATGTGCCATATCTACTAATATCTTTATTTCAAATGGTATTTCGCTAATTTTAAGCGTTTTCTGAGGGGCAATTGATGTTATATATTTTCGGACTCCAGATTGCAGAGGTGTCCTTATTCTAGGAATCTCTTTTAGAACATATGTTGCAGTTTTATACGGTTGTGGTTTTGGCGATGTTAACACAGGAACAGTTAACATTAAGACGAACAAAATGCTAATAAATTTTTTCATTAGCAAAACACCATTGAGCCTAATTTTTAGAAAAAGATATTTAAAAAGGATTTCATTTGAAAATAATAAAAATGAAACATGTGTTTATTCATCTATATTTTTAATGAAGTATAACGATTGCTATTTTCGCATTTTGGTTAACTAAAATATTTGTTTTTATGTATTTTTCATCTTATTTTTTAGCACGGTGATTATTTTGTCGCTAGACATAATAAAGGCAACGTGGAGTGAGATTGCAGCGTACTTGAATAGGATGTCTGATGAACAGATAAAGAAGTTTGTTGAAGAAAATAAGCAAATTTTCCTAAGTGATGATTTTAGGGAGAAGCTAAGAAAGGCCAGTTTTTCAGAAATTACTGATTTCGTACGGTTGATTCCAGTTGAATTTCTTGAGGAGCTTCTTGATAAGTTTCACGACGTATTTGAGGAACTAGTCAATCGTGATTTCTCGAGATTGGGAATTCTTTTATCTGATGTGTCTAAGGCGCATAGAAAAGCATTTATGAGGAACATGCGTGCGGTTATTATGGAGGTTATTCAAAGGATATCAATAAGAGACCTAATACGAGCTCTTTATAATTTTGTTGATATTGTAAGAGAGGGTTTTGTTAATTCAATTAGAAATGTTCTACTAGGTAAAGACTTCGCTAAGAAGCTTGCTGAATCTCCATTGGAGGATGTGGCTGAACTTATTTCAGTTTTACCTACAAACTTTAGAAATCAGTTTCTAAAGGTGCATAAGGAGACATTTCTTAGTGAAGAATTTGGTAAGAAGCTTGAGAAAGCAGATGTTGAGGAAATTATTAAGTTTACTAGATGGCTACCAAGTGATCTCTATAATGAATTTGTATCTGCTCATGAGAGTGTCTTAAAGCAAAAGAAGATTATCTAGTATCCAAGTAATTGACGCACTAAATCTCTTTTTCTTGATGAAAGTAGACGCATCAATGATTCAATTAATTGAAGGCTCGCAATTCTTTCGGAGATTTCATCTCTAATATCTAAACTAACGATTTTTACTCCAAATCCTTCCTCAAATATAGTTTTTATCAAATTCGTGCAGAGAGGAGAAAATATATCGCCTTGCGGCACGACGATGTGCGTTATTTCTCCTCTTCTAGCTAACTTTATTAAGGTCTTAAATTTTGAACTTTCATGCATTATGGGTTCATCATCGATAATAATGTTTTTGACATTTATCTTAAGACGCTCAGCAATTCTTTTCATTTGGGAAATATAATCTCGAAGTTTCTCTTTTTCCCTAGTAATTTCTCGAGGAAGTCTTATGTATATAATACCGATATTTTCACGAGGAGCTACTCCGAGAATCCGATTAATCTCGGACAGAGGATATAAGTATCTCCCAGTAGGTGTTCTAATG
>JAHKLH010000014.1 GCA_029856635.1 Candidatus Njordarchaeota archaeon | reverse complement strand
ATTATTGCTAAGGTTCCCCAAATTATTGAGAATGTCAAGATTGCGATAAAAATGGTTCCAAACACAGGCTTCATCATAATGTAATCTATCTTCTTTAATTTTACTTTAGCAGGATAGGATGTAATACATTTTTTTACTAAAGTGTCTATGTAATTGAGTCGTTCTAGTATGATTCTTTTTGCAAGATGATTAAACTCAGCTTTAATTTTCTCGGGAATAAATCTAAGTAAATGACGGTATTTCTTATCACCTAAGATAACCCAGATTGCTATAGCACGGGAGAATTCTTTATAGTTTCCAAGATGAGGTGTTATTAATTGCTCAATCTCATTTATCTTCTTTTCTATGTCCCTTGATAATCTGATAGGCATTATTTTACAAGCTTTGCAGTTTTTCAAAATTTTGATAATTTCTTGAATAAGTTCCTCAACACCTTCTCCTGTGGTCGCAACAGTAAAAATTACAGGCACTCCTAATTGTTTTTCTAATATGTCCTTATTAATTACAATATTTAATTCTTTTGCACGATCTATTTGATTTAGAACAAGTATTAACGGAATACCAAAATCGAGTAATTCCATTGTTAAATAAAGATGACGTCTGATACTTGTAGCGTCGATAACATGAATAATTATATCTGGGCATTCTTCGAGAATTATACGGCGAGCAACATCTTCCGCTGTTGTGGATGGAATAGTTGAAAAAGCTCCAGGAGCATCAATGATTTGAATTTTATATTCGTTAATTTTTAAATATCCTTTATAAATTTCCACAGTTGTTCCCGGGTAATTTGAAACTTCTACTGATAGCCCTGTAAGTCTATTGAATAATGAAGATTTCCCCACATTAGGGTGGCCGAATAATAAAACTTTTATCGTTGACATTCATCATCACTTACAAGAATTTTTGATGCGATTTCTTTGCTTAATGCAACGATTGAGTTATCTATCTCTACTAGAAGAACAGATTCTCCTTTGTTAATTAATACTCGGAGTTTCCTTCCAGGGGCAAGTCCAAAAGAAGCAAGTATTCTGAAAGAATCTATGTTGCATGTTAAATCAAGAATCGTTGCAGGGCTCTTTTTGTGCATATTTACGAGCTTCTTACATCGGTATTTTATTATATTGTGCAAAATTAGATCACCCTAATTTTCTTAGACATATCTAATTTTTTAAAGTTTTTATAATTTTAATTTATTTTGTAATTTTACTAAAAAAATTGTAATTTTGATAGATTAAAGTTTTTAGATATTATTTCAATTATCTTTGAAAAGGTCGCAATAAATTTCTGCATTCAATGTTATATAATTATGATATTTTACTCTTTATTTCAATTATCTCACCAGCATTACCAATAATCAATTTGTCTTGTGGTACTATATTAAGGATTTCCTCGCCCGAACAATGATTTGGAGCTATTTTCTCTGCGCCGAGCTTTATTAAATCTTCTACAGTTCTTTTAATTCTCTCGCTTTTTGCTCCAATTAGGTGAAATCCACCAATAATTAATGCGAATTTCTTCACACCAAGCATTGTTTTTACTTGCTTCGTTATATTAATTATTCCACTATGCGAGCATCCTGTCACAATAATGCCTCTTCCATCGGCTAACTTAATAGCTAGTGCTTGGTCGTCAAATATTTTATCTGGAACCAAATCGCCGTCTCTACAAATGAAATATATCTTGGGGGGCTCTTCATAATCGGTTACTCTAGCAATTTCTCCTGTTACAAAAATTCCTGGACTGAGTTCAAATGCATATTTATTAAAGATAAGCACACCGCCCTTTTTCTCAATGTCTTCTTTCCTGAATTGAATTCCTACCAATCTAATTTTTGGTTTGTTAGCAACTCTTGGTAAGAGAGCATCAGGATGCAATATTATGGGTGTTCTTTTTCCAATTAAATCCAATGCTGCAAGTAATCCACCAGTGTGATCCCAATGACCATGACTTATCACTATTGCATCAACATCATTTAATTTTATATTCATAGTAGCAACATTATGGCTTAGAATTTCTCCAGAGTCTCCAGTATCAAATAAGATTTTAGTTTTTTCTCCATTAATATTTTCTGTTTCTACAAGCATTGATAAGCCTTTACCTTTTTTCAATTTCTCATTCTTTGCATTATTCTCAACTAAGACGGAAATTCTAACCCACTTAATCATCTTTTACACTAAATTTCCTAAATGAATTAACTCAAATTCAACTTGAAAAAATCAAATTTAAACTAGGATTAAGATATCAGCGCCCTGACGCATCATCATTTGTCAGCGCTTTTAACCTTCATCATTTCTAATAATATTATTCCTTTATTGTATATTAAATATGGATGATGAGGCCTGCTGGTACTGAAACATGATGACCCTGTCGTAGGCTGAGATATGGATGCTATCAACCCTAATTAAGGAGATCTCAGTTAGAGAATAAAAGAATGTGTAAAAATATTCGTTATTAATGTTCACAAAAGATAGAAATAAAACTACTTTATTCTCAAATGTTTCAGTAAAATATCAGCAAGTTTGTCTATACCCTCACCCGTTTTTGCACTTACTGCAACTATTTCTGCTTTTGGATTCATTTTCTTGCCTGTTTGAATTAATTCTTCGACATTGATATCAAATATATTAGCAACATCGATTTTATTAATCACAATGATGCTACTTCTAAGAACTGCAATTGGGTATTTTTCAAATTTTTCCTTTCCACCACTATCAACAGAGAATATAAGCATTCGTACGTGAGCACCTATATCAAACTCGAAAGGACATATAAGATTACCAACATTTTCAACAAATATTATGTCTGGCTTTCCCTCCTTAAGAAGCTCTTTAAGCGCATCTTCAACCCAGGGAGCCTCGAGATGGCATTCTGTTCCAGTATTTATTTGAATAGAGGGAACATTTAATTTACTAAGTTCTTCAGCATCCTTCGCTGTAGCAAGATCGCCACCTATGTAAGCAATTTTAAACTTATCTTTTAAACGAGTTACTAATTGTTTAATAATTGATGTTTTTCCTGCTCCTGGGCCACCTAGGACATCTATCATTTTGATATTCATCTCATTTAAAGTTTGTCTCACCCTCTGTGCAATTCTATCGTGTGCTTCTAAAACACTAATCTTTGCTTGTAATACTTTTACACTCATTTTTTATCGCCAAATAAAGAAGTTATCTTGTATTCTTATTGAAAATTATAAACACAAGAAAATCATTATTATTCGCACTAGGCGGCTTTATTACAAACTCTTGTTTAGAATAGACTCCTTTAATCTTGATCATAGAGCTGATAGAGATGTATAATTTTAAAATCATGTATTACTCTTGCTAGTTTTTGGACATCTAAATAATTCTTGGACATTTTATCTTATTTGATAATTAATCTGATGAAGCGGAATCCTAAACTCTTGGGGACTATATAGGTGTTAAAAAGTAAACAAGAACCGACAAGAAATATGAGTTGCATAAGAATTTATGTAATCTAATGATTATAACTAGTGAGTTATGAAAAAAATAAAGGTGACCTTATAATTCTTAAACTATTAGAATTTCAATTAAAAATCAAGTGAAAGAAATGTGTATTGTCCTTCACCTCACAAAATTTTAAAATTAAAAGTGGAGGGAGCATAATAAGATTAATAATGCTATTAACATTGCTAACGATAGCATCGATGATTAATATTAGAGAAAAACTATTGATTAATCACAACAATTACCAAAGATCAAATTCCTATGCATTATAAAAGAGAGAATAATTTCATCAAAAACGGAACAACCCCTAATCATACTATGAAAGTACAAGACTCATAATACCATTAGCTCAACCTCCGCTCTCGGCGATCTTAATGCTGATGGGAGAATTAAGGTTGTAGTTGGTAGTTGGGACGGTTTTGTGTGTGTCTTGAATAGGTGAAGATGGTAATTTATTGTGGAAGTATGAAATAGGTCTTAATCTTCAATGTTCTCTGGTCGTAGGCGATCTTGATGATGATGGAAATCTAGAGATTGTAATAGGAAATTTCTACAATGGTATGTATGCGTTTAATGGAGAGGATGGAAGTATATTGTGGGAATATAAGGTCCGTATCAGTGGTGTCTCTTGTACTCCTGCATTAGGTGATATTAATAATGATGGAATACTTGATGTCATTATAGTAAATAATGCCGAGTTTTTATGTGCTTTAAATGGTAAGAATGAAAGCATTTTGTGGAATACAACTAAAATTACATATCATTGTGGTTCTTCTCCAGCCCTAGTTGATGTGGATAATGATAATCGCTTGGAGATAATAGTGGGGCTGGAAGCTTAATATATCGGTATACTTATATTTACATTGTTAATGAAGATGGTCAAATGCTACTAGAATAGTTTACATTTGCTGAACCAATTTGGTCATCTCCGGTACTATAGGATTTGGATGGCGATGGTAGGCTAGAGATAATAATAGGAATTAATAAATGTGTTTATGCTTTTGACTTCTCAGAGGAGCAAAATTCTGGTTTTTGCATTTGCTGGCAGGGATTTCATGGTGATCTATATTTTTTGTTCGAAGCGCTATCTCAGTTTCATTGATCCGGATAAAGACATGCTTTCAACATATTCAGAAAAAATGTTGGAACAGATCCTACAGATCTTAGTTCTGATGATTCACTGTCGGATGGCTGGGAGTTTGTTAATGGTTTGAATCCTTTGAATAATGATTCTAATGGTGATAGAATGCCTAATGGTTGAGAGGTTAATAATAATCTTAACCTCTTTACAATGATTCTGGCAATGATCTGGATCGAGATGGATTAACTAACTTCGAAGAGTATATTCATGGTACTAATTCTAACGATTTTGATTCTGATAATGATGGATTTTTGGATAGATTTGAGGTTTATATGGGAACAGATTCAAATAATTTCTGGAGTAATCCAGGGATTTTTAGAACACTTTTTGTCATAACAGTAGTTATTATTTATCTTGTGATTCGTAAGGTAAAATCTAAAAAGTAAGATTTTCTTTTTTAGTTTAGGTATTGTCAGATTAGTATTTACTAAGTATATATAATGATGTATTTTCCATTAACTTAACGGAGACTGAAATGTATGATATACTTCTTGCGGTAGTTATTGGGGTACTAATTGGAATAATTGCTGCTTTTTTTGGAATTGGCGGTGGTGTCCTTTTTGTTCCAACACTAGTTTTGTTTTTCGGTCTTGATATAAAACAAGCTACTGGAACATCTCTTTTAGCAATATTCATAACCGCGATATCATCAACATACGCGTATTTTCGTCAGAAGAGAATCATGTATTCTCTGGGAGTAATTCTTGAATTTTCCACAATAGCTGGCACAGTAATTGGTGCATATCTAGCAGTAGTTTCGCCGAGTATTTATCTACGAATAGCTTTCTCCATCGTACTCATTTTTGCATCACTTAATATGATACGAAAAGCTCTGAGAAAAACAGAAGTAAAATCTGATGAAGTTAAAATGAAGTATAACAGAAAAAATCTAATTTGGGCTATAATTGCATCTTTCTTCGCCGGCATTGCATCAGCATGCCTGGGGATTGGAGGCGGAGTTTTAAAGGTTCCAATTTTATGCCTTGTTCTTCAAATTCCAATTCATTACGCCGTGGCAACGTCTTGTTTCATGATACTAATAACATCATTTTCAGGAGTTTTACAACGAGGATTATATGGTCACGTAGTCTATAAGTATGGGATTTCTTTGGGAATTGGAGCAATAGCTGGTGCTCAAATTGGAGCAAGGTTGGCTAAAAAAACGAAACCAAAAATCTTGTCAATTCTTTTCGGAATATTACTCATTATCGTAGCACTACGTCTCATCATATAATCTTTAATTTTAACAACTTTTTGGAATACATCCTAATTATTTCTTAGTCACTAATTCTCAGCAACAATATCAATTCATACTATCATTCTATGTTAAGAGCTCTTTAAAAAGAGGGTAGAGGATTACTAGTATAAGCTGGGCTCAGCTGGGAGTAGTATCCTCATTATTTTCGGCCCGACCACCTCTCATCATCCAAATAAAAATACAATCACCATTTTTTAAAATCTACATGAACTTATATCATTGTAATAAAATCTCGCGGATCTATTCTTTTTATACCTGGAATTCGATCGTAAATGTTCTCAGTAGAGATTATTATTTTGTCCTTTGATTGAAGAAGAGCTTGCGCTGCATAAATAGCATCAAAGATGGATTTTATATTATATTGTTGCATTAAATGTAAGGCTGTCACATAAACTTCAGGGGTTGGTGATAAGAATTTAATGTTTTCTAAACCAAGAAGATATGCAAAATTTGAAAGTATTTTACTTATTGATGTGAATTCCGAAAGGACATAAAAAACTTCATGGAAGACTTCAGTTGATACCTCAACTTGTATTCTTTTAGATTTAATTTCAGAGAAAATTCTATCTGCAATTGGTTTAAGCCAATCTTGTTTCTTAAAATGAGCAATAATAACATCGCATTCAATCATCATATTTGATTCCTCCTTTTAGCTCTTTTGATAGCATCATCTCTTGCCTTTTTTTCAGCAA
Source organism: Candidatus Njordarchaeota archaeon (assembly GCA_029856635.1). GTDB lineage: Archaea > Asgardarchaeota > Njordarchaeia > Njordarchaeales > JAHKLH01 > JAHKLH01. Next base: position 10,019 of record JAHKLH010000014.1, on the reverse strand, counting down.
GCTCTCTAAGCTCCCTTATGTCTTCACTAATATCAATTTCCACTGGCTTGTCTGGGATTGGAACGATGATAATCACATTATCTAATGGTATTAAAAGTGCTTTCTTCGCCGAAAAAGGTATTTCCTTAGGAATATAAATTCTTCTATTGCTTACCTTAACTATACTCATGCAGTTCACCCTTTATTCTAAAAGAATAATATTGTAAAACATTATGAATTTTTTCCATGATTATTTAATTTTTCCATAATTAAAGAATATTGTCATAAATCATACATTATTGCCAAAAGCTAATGAACTAGTACATAGTTTTTCTATAATTACTGTGAGCATACGGATAACATCATTTTTAACAGATACTGGGATGCCTTAGTATTAAAGTATAATTTAACATTTGTCTCAATACAACCAAAATTATATTTTTGGTGATTAAATGTCACTGATGGGTAAAATATTAGTCATAGATTTATCATCTGCAAAAACCGAGGAAATACAAATAAGCAGGGAAATCTTAACTAAACTTATTGGAGGGCGCGGTCTTGGAGCCTATTTATTGTATAAGATGCTTCCACCAAATGTAGATCCTTTATCAGACGAAAATTTGCTTATCATTGCGAATGGTCCTTTAAATGGAACTAGAATGCCTCTTGCATCAAAAGTTGGGATTTATTTCAAATCACCATTAACTGGAATATTCGGTGAAAGCTATGTTGGAGGATCGCTACCACGTTTTCCAAAATGCATTGGGTACGATGCAGTTGTATTCAGGGGAAGAGCGCCAAAACCAACATATGTTGTTATTTCTGATGATGGTGTTGAATTTAGAAATGCATTAGAATTATGGGGAAAAGGAGTAGTAGAAACTGATAATGTATTAAGAAAGGAATTTGGCAAAAATGCAACAATAGTGACAATTGGACCCGCTGGTGAAAATTTGGTTAGATTTGCAGCAATTTGTGTAGATAAATGGAGACAAGCTGGGAGATGTGGTGGTGGTGCAGTAATGGGCTCAAAGAACTTAAAAGCTGCTGTATTTCTATCAGATACTCCATATGTATCCCCTGCCAGAGATAATGAATTCCAAGATGTTATATCAGAATTGATAACGAGAATACGGAAAAGTAGAGCTGTTTCTCAAATGCGAAGGCTCGGAACGTCAGGCATGGTGTACACAGCTAACAAGATGGGATTCTTTCCAACAAGATACTGGAGTTCTGGTTTCATGGATGGATGGGAAAATATAGGCCCAGATGCTGTGCAGAAAATCCTAGTGCATCCGCATCCTTGCTGGAATTGTCCAATTGCATGTGGACGATATGTTAAAGTCAAGACCAAGTGGGGTACGATAGAAATGGATGGAGTTGATTATGAAGTCTTATTTAGTTTAGGCGGATTAATCGGAGTGAATAAAATTGAGAATGTGGTATATCTAAACTATTTAGCGGACGATTTAGGACTAGATGCAATTTCTCTTGGTAATGTTATCGGTTTTGCTATAGAAGCAGCAAAGCGAGGAAAAGTTAAGGTAGAGATTGATTATAGTGATGCAGATTCAATTGTCAAACTAATAATGGATATTGCGTATAGGAGAAATATAGGTAGAATCCTAGCAGATGGTGTTGCAAGGGCCGCAAAGGAGTTAAATTTGGAAGAGATTGCAGTGCATGTAAAAGGTCTGGAACCACCAGGATACGATCCACGAGTATTAAAGGGGATGATTCTAGCATATGCTACATCGCCTCGAGGCGCATGTCATCTCCGAATGATGGCATACTATGTTGATTTGGCTGGACTTGCAGGAGAACCACATGAGGTAACTGAGAGAAAAGCAAGAAAATTGATTGAGTTTGAAAACTTCATGACTGCTTTTGATTCTCTAATATTATGCAAATTTGGACGTTCAGTAGTAGATTTTGAAATAATGCTTCGTGCATTTAATGCAGCGATTGGCGTTGATTTTTCAATGAGTGAATTTGTAGAGGCTCTTGAGAGAATTCTTGCAATAATACGATTGTTTAACTATAGGGAAGGTATCAGAAAAAAGCACGAGACTTTACCAACGCGGTTTATATCGGACAAAATTGTAGATAGCAAAGGTAAAGTGCATGAAATAAAGCAAGAGGAAATAGACTTCTTCCTAAATACTTACTATCGCTTGAGGAATTACAATGAAGATGGTATACCTACTGAAAACGTAAAGAGAAAACTACTCGGTGGAATTATTGAATAATATTTCAAACATTAAAAAGTAATTATTGAAAAGTAAAATAGGATATGTCTTTTATTATTTCTGTTTTTATAGGGGAATAATCTTGCAGTATGACCTAGTAGTCAAAAAAGCTCATGCTATGGAGGCTCAAGAATTAGCAGGAGAATTGCAAACAGATATTGAAAAAGGGCTTACGTTAGATGAAGTGAAAAAACGACTGCAAATTTTTGGTAAAAACGTGATTGCCAAGCCACCAAGACTTAGGGCAATCAAAATATTCCTTAGACAGTTCAAAGATGTGTTTATAATAATACTTCTAATAGCTACTCTGATTGCTGCTTTTGTCGAGAGAGATATTATTGATACAATTACGATCCTGGCAATTGTCTTAATGTGTGCAATAGTTGGCTTCTGGCAAGAATACAAAGCAGAAAAAGCAATAGAAAAACTCAAGAAATTGATTTCACCAAAGGCAAAAGTAATAAGAAATGGACACATACAGGTAATTGATGCAAGCGAACTTGTTCCAGGAGACATAATACTACTTGAAGAGGGAGATTATGTTCCTGCTGATGCAAGGCTTATAGAATCAGTATTTCTTGCATGTGATGAAGCGTCATTAACTGGAGAATCATACCCCGTGGATAAAATTGACACGAAAGTAGAAGAGGATGCCCCATTAGTTGAAAGAAAGAATATGGTATTTGCGGGGACTCATGTTGTGAGGGGGCACGGAAAAGCTATTGTCGTTGCAACAGGAATGCGTACTGAACTCGGAAAAATAGCACAGTATTTGGCAGAAGTCGAAGAAGAAAAAACACCATTTAAAGAGCAACTAGAAGGAGTTGCGAAAAAAATAGCTTGGGCAACACTAATAATAGCGGTGGTAATGTTTTTAATTTTAGTAATACGAAATGTAATTCTAAGTCCTAGTGAGCATGTAATTTTTGCAACAATAATTGAGATGTTCATGATTGCTGTAGCATTAGCTGTTGCAGTAGTTCCAGAGGCACTTCCCGCAGTTATAACTTTTTCACTTGCTACCGAAGCACGTAGACTAGCGAAAGAAAACGCTATTGTAAGGAGATTAATAGCCGCAGAAACCCTTGGAAGCTGTACAGTAATATGTAGTGATAAAACTGGTACAATAACTAAAGGGGAAATGACCGTTAGATATATCTTTGTAAATAACAAAGAGTTTTCCGTAACTGGAACGGGATGGAAAGCTAGCGGAAGGTTCTTTCTTGGTCCAAGAATGGTAAATCCAATTGACGTGAAGGAATTATTTCAAATTCTTGAGTTTGCAGCATTGTGTACAAATGCAAAATACGAGGATGGTAATGTTTTCGGAGATCCTACTGAAGGAGCATTGATCGTTGCGGCACTAAAGGCAGGGATAAGAAAAGAAGAATCCGAGAAGAAATATCCACGGGTTATGGAAATACCATTTTCCTCAGAGAGAAAAAGAATGTCAACTGTTCACAGATGGGGAAATAGATACTTAATTATAACAAAAGGCGCGCCAGAAATAGTATTAGAATACTGTAATCGTGTACTTTATGATGGAAAAGTCGTGAGCATAACAGAAGATATAAGGAAGATGATTCTCAATAAAAATGACGAATATGCAATGAAAGGATATAGAGTACTAGCAATAGCATATAAAATTGTTGATAAGAAGCCAGAGCTCAAGGAAGTAGAGAAAGATTTAGTATTTCTTGGCTTAACGGCTATGATAGATCCTCCACGTGATGAAGTATACGAAGCGGTAATGAAAACGAAACAAGCAGGAATTGATGTTATTATGCTTACAGGCGATCATTTATTAACAGCTAAAACAATTGCAAAAGAATTAGGTGTCATGAGAGAAAACGATATTGCAATGACAGGTCCAGAGCTTGAAGAAATTCCAGAGGATAAATTGGCGGAAATTGCAGATAAGGTAAAAGTTTACGCAAGAATAAATCCAATACAGAAGCTTAAAATAATAAGAGCTCTTAAGAAAAGAGGTCACATTGTCGCAATGACGGGAGATGGAGTGAATGACGCACCAGCATTGAAAAAAGCAGATATTGGTATTGCAATGGGTATTAAAGGAACAGACGTAGCAAAGGAAGCATCTGACTTAATATTAGCAGATGATAATTTCGCTACAATTGTTAAAGCTGTTGAGGGAGGAAGACGAATACGTATTGCTATACGAAAATATCTAGTTTATCTATTGGCTGCAAACATCGCTGAAGTTGTAACAATATTTATGTCGGTCTTATTAGGTCTGCCCGTTGCATTTACTGTTGCTATGATTCTTTGGATAAATTTAGTAAGCGACGGATTACCTGCAATTGCATTAGCCATGGATCCCGTTTATGAGGACGTAATGAAACGTCCACCACCACATCCAAAGGAAGGTTTATTAGAACGACATTGGAAGTATTTACTAATAGCAGCGCTTGTTGAGAGCATAATATGCGTAGGCGTTTACGTTGCAACGTTTTTAGCGTATGAATCAATTGGCTATAATATTGCAACATTAAAAGCCAGAACAATGGTATTTCTTGTTATTATATTATGCGAATTGCTTCTGGTATGGAATTGCAGAAGTGAGGAAAAATATTTCTGGGAATTAGGTATAAGGGATAATCCATTATTGCTCATAAGTGTCTTGATGGGTATTTTAACAACGTTTGCGTTAATATATATACATCCATTAAATGTAGCATTTGGGCTTACACCATTAACCTTGGAAGAGATAACGATTGCAATATTAGCAGCACTACCAACATTACTATTAATACAAAAATGGTTCGTTCGTAAGCCACAAGCAAGGATTTAGACTTCTTATTTTTCTAGAAAACTTATCCTTTTATTATTTTGTTATTAGGTGTTTTTCTATGGATGTATTCGAAGCGATAAGGAAAAGACGATCAATTCGAAAATATTTGGATAAGGATGTTCCAGATGAATTAATTAAGAAAATTTTAGATGCTGCCAGATGGGCTCCTTCCGCGAAGAATTCACAACCATGGGAATTCATAATTGTTAAGGATAAAGAAAAAATTAAGAAATTCGCAGAAATTAAAAAACAAGAGTGGATTAAAACTGCACCAGTTCTTATATTTGTAGTTGCAAATCCTCGTGTTCATAAAATATATCACGCCATCGACTGTGCAAGAGCAACTCAGAACGCATGTTTAGCAGCTTTTGCGCTTGGTTTAGGAACATGCATTATTAATTGCTATGAATTGTCAGAAGTAAAAAAGATGCTTAATATTCCTGATGATTTAATTCTCGTTGAGGCATTTTCATTAGGGTGGCCCGCGGAATCACCAACGAAGAGTAGAAAGCCATTAGAAGATATCGTATATGAAGAAGAATATGGAAAGAAGTGGATTAAATGAGTTTGTTATGAGAATATTACTTAGTTCCATCAAGAATTCGCATTCTATTTTTTTATCGCATCATTAAGCATGTTTTTTGTTGAAATTGTATTTTATAGAAATCCAATGGCATTTATATTTCCATGAATATTAATATACTTACTACCTTATGTGCTTAATTTAAGCCTACTTATAAGCTACATATGGAAAAATGGTGCCTATGATCCGATTACCAAGTTAAACGCAGGCATACTAATCAGCGCATTGGATTTCTTTTACTTTGGTCATGGACTAATGGTTGATAATCCCATTGAGTTGGTTAGATTATTATCATTCTCAGTAACTCTTTAAGTGTCTTTGGTTTTCTTATTCCAGTAACATTTGCCGAGGTCTTTCTTGGTGCTAAAAAAGACACGGAAATCCCAATATATTTTAAACTTTTACTATTAGTTTCTGTTCTGCTTTATGGTATTTATTCTGCATTTGTTTACACATATGTCAATGATTATTCCATACTTTTTTCAATGGTATTCTCTTTCTTCATTGTTTGTATCTTCCTATTTTTATATGTTTTTGAATTTAAAAGAACTAAAATTAGCACTATTATTTTGTTATCTCTAAGAGCACCAACAATGAGGAATTTGAAGTATCTTCTTATCATATTGTATCTCACGGTTTATTTCATTTTTCTTGGCGCGCCGAATATTTTTTATGCAATATTCGTGGTTACAATATATCTTTCATTCTTATATTTGCTAACACTACGAGTAAAACTAGTAAGGAAGATTAAGCCAATTGAACTTCTTGGTTCGAAAATAATACTATCTTTTAAGCAGATGATACTTTTATTTTTGGCTTTTTTGGTATCTGGAATAATAGGAATATTCATTTACACAATTCTATCTGAGATTATTGAGTTGCTCATTTTTGCGATTGCTCAAGCTTTTCAGATTGTTGGATATTTTCTTTTAGTTTATATTGTTTTTGATACAATTAGGATATTTTTAAAATTAGGGAGAAATAATGAAAACCGTAAAAACGGCCATAACAATTCCAGAAAATCTTCTTCAAAAATTAGATAATTTTTTGGAGAAAATGAAATTAAAAAGCAGATCTAAAGTAATATCTGAGGCATTAACTGAATATCTCACTGAGAGAGAGTGGCTTTTAACCACCGAGGGACGCGTTATTGGCCTGCTTGTAATGATATATGATGAGAAAAGGGGAGAAACAGTAAAGAGAGTTCTAGATATTCAACATGATTTTATTCATAGTGCTCGTTTTACATTTCATGTGCATCTTTCGCATGACCGGTGCCTGGAAGTTGTTTTTCTAGAGGGAGAAAAGAAGACAATTTTATCCTTAATAAACAGAATTGAACAAATAGTTGGTGTCAGAATAGTTCGTTTTATTCCAATCGAGGTTGAGGAAGTTAGCCAGCAACGCCTTCATCACTAAAATCATAAGGTACATGCTCGGCTAAGAAAGCGATTCCACCATCTATTTGAATTTCTAATAATATCGCGCTTACATCATGAAAGATCGCAAAGATATTTTCCGTTAGTGGAACTACAACGAACCCCTTGTCCTCCAAGTTTTCAAATAAATTATCAAGAATTTTTGTATATATCGAATGATTGACGAGTGGTATTGACATTACTACGTTTGGATATCTCGTGTTTCCTAAGAAATGCATATGAATTGGTATTTTGAACTTATTCGCTACGTAGATGAAATTTTGGACAAATTCCATGAACAAAGCATCGTACAACTCAAAACACCCTAATATAAAGTATCCAATTCCCTATTTATTATTTACTCAAAAAGGTATGGTTATTGAGACAAAGGTGAAACATGAAATGAAATGAACAAATGAACAATCAAATAAGCAACATTTTGCCATAATTATTTTTATGATGTATTTAGTGATATTTATGAAATAGGTGAGAAATATTGTTGTTATCTTATGTTGCAAAGATAAGAACTTAGTGGAAACACTCATTAAGAAAGCAGAAAAAGAAGGTTTTAAGGTTAATGCGTTTTTTGAAATGAAAACAATAGAGGAGTTCCAAAGATTATGGGACTCCGTTTTACAGGGAGAAATAGAAGTAATAATCTTTAGATCTCTTTCAGAGATCCCCGTGCTACCAGAGAAATTTCTTAGATTTTTACTAGATTGTATAGAAAGAGACATTTTAATAATATCTCTAGAGGAAAAATGGTTTAATGAAGCGATAAAAGAATCCTGCAAAAGGAACTTAATTAAAAACTTTTCTGAGCTCCTTCTCGAATTACGACGACGTAAAATTTCAGAAAAAGTAAGACAAGTAATCTTGCAATTAAAAAGAAAAGGAGTCAAAATTGGGAGACCTAGGAAAGAAGTTCCTGTTGATGAAATATTGAAACATCTTCGAAGGGGATATTCAATTAATGAGATTGCGAAAATATATAGTGTGAGTCGCGCGACAATTTACCGACGATTAAAAGAACTAGGGATTAAACGCAGAAAGAGAAAAAAGAGAAAACGTTAACGGCATATTATTCTGGATTTTCTGCTTCTTGTCTTCTCTATTAACGCTCGTACTAATGTTGATTTGCTTAATCCAGATCTTTGTAATTTGTTTGCGATGTAGCTCAGAATTTTACGAGGTAAGATTCTTTGTTTTCCTCTTATTTCAAGCACTACAAGATGCGTTTTTCTTCTACCAAATTTATCAACATCGTGTATCTTCTCGATTAAAACCAGTGAACCAGATTCCATTTTAATTTCTTTCGCATATTTTGCTAAAATTGACAACTCAACAGTAAGTGATGGATTATCTTTAAGGACTTTGATAAAAGTACTGTCTTCATCGTGCGTATAATAACTGAGAGTCGGACCAAAGTCATCATGGAATCTTATTACTGCTATTCCTTTAGCACCAATAGCGCGTAATTTGCTTTTTACATCTGCAGGTAATCTTATCATTTCAGGCTTCTTAATCATTGGAATATTAAAATCGTATATCGAGTTTTTTTGAAGTTTCTCCGCCACTAAGTTCACCAAACTTTCTTTTTTGACGGAAGAGTATTAAATATACAGTAATACAAAAGTGATATCGGTGTGGTTTCTTATGCATTATATTTTCGCAAGATAAGCACTATTTCAAATAAAGCAAGATTAATTTTAAGAAGAATACAACAGTGTGGATGCTGAAATGTAAACCTTTTTGGCAATTTCTGGTCGTTATTTTCTGACAATGGTGAATCATATGAAACATATTTCTGTAAATAATGATGTTTTTGTTTTTCTTTGCGTTTTTTTAATAGGTAGAGCGAATTGCAGACAAAAATGCTTCAATACATGATGAAATCACTTTATAATCGCAAAGCCATGAAGGTAATTTCGGATAAAATAAAGAAAGTTTATCAGCAACTTCGTGAGAAAGGTTACGAGCAGATAAACATCATGCATGTATGTGGTACTCATGAGCATACAATTGTTAGATATGGCATTAGATCTCTACTACCAAGAGGAGTTAGGTTAATCGCGGGTCCAGGATGTCCTGTATGTATTGTTCCAGCAAGAGAAATTGACGAGGCAGTTAAACTTGCATTAGACGGAATAACCGTATTTAGCTATGGTGATATGTATAGGGTTCCAGGAACAAAAATGAGTTTATCTCAAGCTAGAAGCGAGGGAGGCAATGTTCAAATAGTTTATGGATTCAGAGACGTGATTATAAAGGCTAGACAATTAAATGAAGATGCAGTCTTTTTTGCAGTTGGATTTGAAACCACAGCACCTACAACAGCACTGTATATCGTTAAAAACAAAATACCAAAAAATCTCAAACTATTAGTATCCTATCGATTAGTTGTTCCTGCGGTTCGTTATATATTAAGTGGTGACCATAATCTTCATGGCATTATCGCACCAGGTCACGTTACGACGATAATAGGTGCAGTAAAATGGAAATTTGTTGCAGATGAATTTAAATTACCAGTAGTAGTTGCTGGGTTCGAAGCAGTGGATGTTCTTTTAGCTGTTCTTGAGATTCTAAGGCAATTACTTGAAGGCAAATCGCAATTGTGTAATGAATATACAAGAGCCGTAAAGTGGGAAGGAAACGTAGTTGCACAACGATGTATGTTCACGGCGTATGAGGAAGCTAATCGAGATTGGAGAGGAATAGGGACAATTCCGAGGAGTGGTTTACTTTTGAGAAAGGAATTTAAGAATCTCGATGCTAGATATGTATACAATATACATATAGAGAAGTCCATAGATATAAAACCAGGATGCAAATGTGCTGACATTATTTTAGGAAAAGCTGTTCCAACGGATTGTCCAATGTTCTTAAAAGTATGTACTCCAGAACATCCTTACGGCCCATGCATGGTTAGTAGCGAAGGCACATGTTCTATTTGGGCAAAATACGGAGGACACATAATT
>JAHKLH010000139.1 GCA_029856635.1 Candidatus Njordarchaeota archaeon | reverse complement strand
TAGGACACTAATCCTCTCTATTTTATGATTCTTCATAAACAAGACCATAAGTATATGTATCATTTTTTTTAAATCAAAAATTTAATTTACAATTAATAAACATGCGTCACTTTGACAAAAATGGTTATACACAATTAACATTCTGTGCAGGTAGTAATATCACTTAATCTTTTGGGAGTTTTTATGAGCCAAAATAAAACACAAAGAAAAGCACAATCATTTAATTCATTAATTTAGGCGAGCAGACCTAGCTTTATAAAATATTGAGTTCCCAGTAGTTCTAGTTAGTGTGTATTAGATGAAAATCCATATAGCCATTTTGTTTGTTGCTACGCTATTGAGCATTGCATTATTTTCAGCATCAACTGCTAGTGGAAGCAATATCGAGTACTAGTGGAAATAAACTTGCGGAATTTCAAATTAGTGTATCTTCTCCAAAGAAAGAACTTTCCTTAAAGCTTCTCTTTTCATTATCTTCACGTTTAAGCAAACTTTTTAGATCCAAGAAACTTGGTCGCGTTAGTTTAGCTCGCGTTTTTGCTGGCGCCTTTGGTTGGAGTGCTTTTGTGTCTGCAATCTTCACAATACTTCACAAATACGATCTTATATCACTACTTTCCTCTATTGTTGCATCATCTGGTCTTATATTAGCAATCAACAGTGTTGTATCATCAAGCTGTGCATTATTATGCAATTTGACAATACTCTTTGCAATTGCAGTAATTACATTAATTGTGTTGACAGGAATTGTACTTGTTGGTATCTTATTACTTGGACTTAGTGAATAAAAAATAGCCCATATTCTGCGTGCTTCGTTATAATTCATCAAAAATAATCAATTTTTTGGTACTACTCGTTAACAAACAACAAGATTTTCTCAAACATAAGAGTATCCTATTTCTTAGGAATTGAATCATGGGCCACATCAGCCCCAGCCACCCCTCACACGGAGGGATGACTGGGGGTTCGGCCCAATCATTTGGTCATGGGCCACATCAGCCCCAGCCACCCCTCACACGGAGGGATGACTGGGGGTTCGGCCCAATCATCCCAAAATAATTTTAAATGCCGTATATATAAGATTTTACAATTGTTGCCTATTCTTCATGTTATTGTGTTTTTAATGTGCGATGACGCTACTATAGTTTTTCGTTAGTGTGAGAAGTCTATGTCTATTGTTGTTGGCATAGATTCATCTGGTGAATTAATGTACATTGGAATTGTTATTGGAGATATTGTGAACATAAGGAGGGTTTGGAGATACATTTGTTCTAATGCTAATATAAGTGGAATACATATGTCAAAATTGTCACTATCACTAAACAAGAAGATATTGAAGCTTCTTTCTAACTGCTCACATGATTTGAAATTAATATGTGTTCGTTTAAATTATCCATTAATACGACACCGTGGACGCATTTTATTTAGAAGAATGCCTAAAAATTTACTTTTAAAGATCGTCTCTAAGCTTATCAGAGAAAGCATACTAGCAATTATTAATAAACATTGCCAAAAAGGTTATGTTTTATCGGTGGATAGAGAAATTACCAAGATTTTAGGAATAAAATCAATGTACGAGATTAAGGAAGCTGTTGAGTTAGCAGATATTATTGCTTGGTATAATTTACGTTCATCAAGAAAAAGTGATTTAAAGGGACTGCTTAGAAATATTATTTATGTGAGCCTAGAACGAGAATTACAAAGAAGGATAGAAAGAATCAAGACATAATGATTCTCATTGGAACGCTAATTTAAATTCAATTATTCGCAAAGAATAAGCTTAAGTCCGTTTTGTCCAGCGTCTCAATAAGAATGCTGGTGTTAAAAAGCCAATGTATATTGACAAAACAGATGCTATTGCAAAAAGACCAGAAATAAGAAGTGATGGAATTGCATATGGTCTTAAAGTTGCTATTTCTCGGAATGCATATCCGATTCCGAGGATTACCAGATAAATAACTGCAAAGATAAATCCCCATGCGATTATTTTGTATCTCCTTCTCATAATTGGATCTTTTCCTTCTTTTAATTTGCTAGAAATGTTTCTGAGAGCAACAATTAGAATAATCGTTTGGAATATTAATACTAACAAAGCGGTGATTGGCTCGAGAAAAATCTCTTGGGGAGGTGGCTCTGCACCAAAATAATTTTGTGGAATAAATGTTATTCCTACGATTACTAGGTATAAGGATATGCCAAGTAGTGTTGTGAATTTTGTTTCGTATCCCCTTATCTCATCAGCTACTTTTAATGCAAAGAAACAGTAGAGCGCGTGCAATTGAAAGAAAAACATTAGCGCTAAAGGAAATGGCCGAAATGAAACTATCATTAAATCAAGCACAGCTAAGGAATTTCCAACCGCTAGAAAGAAAGACCATCCTAACACAGTATTTAATCCTAAAATGCTCCAGCTTATGAACATCATTAGTAAATCTTCAATTAAGGGGATCTTTTCAACGGGTAACAGACGAAGTTTAAGTGCTCGGTAAGTATAATAAGACAAAATTGCACAGGTAATAAAGACCGTAAATGCGGCAGGAATTATAGCAATGAAGTACAGAGGAGGTACTTTTAGTGACATGCACTTTTCATACGAGAAAATCACATTAAAACTGAAAATCGAGATTAATGCTATGAAAAAATGGAAAATAATTATAATTTTTGTTCTCTTTTTCATATTACACACCATTAAATAAATCTATTCTTGAGATTTCCTTAGTTTACTTAGGAATGCTTGAGATATCATTCTTAGGGCATTTCGTATTCCAATATGCTTGAGTATGCAAAAAGTCTTCTTTCGAACATACTCATCAATGTATTTGAATGGTCGCTCACGTGAGAAAGTCCATATGAAGATTTCTCTAAACTTTTTGTCTTCTTTGGCACACAGAAGCATTGCTTTATTAAAATTAGAATAAAACTCTGCATCTATACACACTCTTTTTGATGCCCTTAGTGCAGGAATAGTATCATCCCTTAACAGAATATTATACAATTTTTTGTAATAGCTCTTGAGAAAATTCGCATCAAATTTGTTTTCTTCAATGGCTTTTAAAATAACATCTGTGGCAACTTTAGAACTTATAATCGCTGGACCCATTCCCTCCCAACTAATTGGATCTGCAATACCTGCTGCATCCCCAACGAGAATAAATCTATCACCATAGATCTTTTTTGTAATACCATAAGGAATAACTGATGCAGAAACATGAACTTTAGAAACATATTTTAGTGTTGCATTCCTTAATTTCTTTGACAGGATTGGGTGATTTTTAATTGCATAATCAAGCTTTAGCAATAGTCCAGACTTTGCTTCCTTATCAACAATTCCAACAGATACTCCACGTGACTTGGATTTGGGAAATATCCAGGCATAACCAAATGTGCAAAATTCCGCACCAAAATAGGTTTCAAACGCACCCTTTACCTCTTCTATATCCTCCTCAGGTAATTTAAATTCCCGTTGAACAGCAAGACTATATGGTGGTGGTTCAATTCCTAGTTTCTTAAATAAATGCCCTGAATACCCAAAAGCACCAACAAGTATTTTCCCTTCCTCAGAACCTTGAGTATGCTTAACCTCAACAAAATTATTAGCAAAAACGATATCCTTCGCTGTTGTATTGTATTTGACTACAGCACCCTCACTTTCTGCTAAATCACGCAACCATTGATCAAATTTGCTACGATAAACTAAAATACCCTCTCCTCTTAGTTTAAATTCAAAAAACACATCATCTGCAAAAACCCTCAAATAACGAGGTCTATCCTCAATTATCTCTTCAGGAACCTTTGGTAACAAGGACAATGCTCGAGGAGTCACTCCACCGGCACAGCTCTTATATCGAAATTTTTCGCCTTTCTCTAGTAAAACAACAGAACATCCATTCCTTGCTAGTAAATATGCACAAAAAGCCCCAGCAGGTCCACCGCCAATAATTATTACGTCCCACATTATGTTCACCATCATTAGAAAAAAATAGTATCAAAGCAAATTACAGAAATTTTTTCCCATAACATACTTAGTACTATCTAAAGAGGGAAAATCAAAAAATCAGATTATTAGATAACTATTATATCCATATATTTTATTTTTATTGAATACATTTATCCTTAGTAAGATACGCAGAACTTTTAGTCCTCTTTTCACAGTATATGTTTATAGTAATTGCTCTATAATCAAACTAGAGCCAAAAAATTGATATTTTAATAGATTCCTTGCCTCTATATATTTTGGATTAAAAATGGTTGATCTCAGGAAAATAGAAAATTTTCTTGCAGTTTTTACAAAAAAATTAGTAGCAAATGAATACTGCAATGCTTGTCCAATTTTTAGAAAATGCAAAGAAAAATTACGAAGAGTACAAAATACAGACTCTCTCAGTGCCCGTAGCTTTATAAAAATTGCTGTTTTTCCACCAATTTATTTAGTAAAAGAAGGCAAAGAAAGAAGGTTTTCATTCCTAAGAGGAAAACCACGATACAAGATTATTCTACTATTCTCGATCTCCCCAGTAATACCGAGCGAAAGAGAAAGCCATTACTCAGAAATAAAAAGTTTTTACAAGCATCTTTATTCAATACTAAGAAAAATTGAAGATGCAGATATCTATGAAACGCTTGAAATATATAGATTAGTTAATGATTATGCACTTTCTTTTATTGGTCTTAAAAATGATGAAATAGCAGAAAAGAAAATATTCCCTAAGATTAAATCATACAT
>JAHKLH010000138.1 GCA_029856635.1 Candidatus Njordarchaeota archaeon | reverse complement strand
TCTCGTGTTACCATAGAGTAGACTATTCGTATTTTGCATGAAGCTAGTTATATTGTGATTAAGCGCGGTGAGAGTATGCAGGCTACGATATAGGGCTTATCTGGTGATTAATTTAGGCTTAAGACAATGTATTTATGCGAGTCTAAACCATACCAGCGGCGGAACGAGAATATTTTTGATGCCTTTTCTTCCTCGCCACATACAAATGTTAGTTCATGTTTTACAATTGTATTCTTTTTGTAATGCATACTTGAACAATAGTATTGCAATTGCATTACAATTACATTACAATTGTATTCAAAAATAACCATATCAGCGTATAAAAAACTCTACCAAATCAGCAAGAATAAAGAATATGTTGTAGATTATAGAAATATATTCAATGATTTTTTCTTTTGTGGAGGAAAATAAAAAGATTATTTAAAGAAACATTATGAAATTTAAGAAGATAAAATCTTTGCATTTTCACGAATATGATACATATTTGATAATGATTATTTTTATTCTTTAGAAAAAAATTAGGTGTATGTATTGACAGTACCGAAAGAAGTATTTGAAAGAGCAGCTGTCGTAGTAGATTTGGGGACTGGATGGACAAAAGTTGGATTTGCAGGTGAAGATAAACCTAGAAGCATTTTTCCTACAGTATATGGTATCCCTAAATATACTCCTGTCATGCCGGAATACGAAGTATTTGAATACTATGTTGGACGTGATGCAATCCAAATGCGAGGCGCGTTAAAATTAACTTGGCCTGTCGAACATGGAATTATACAGGATTGGAGAGGATTTGAAAAGATTATGCATTATATCTATTATCGAGAATTACGTGTTGATCCAAAAGAAAGAATGCTACTCATGACTGAAGCACCGCTTGCTCCACGACAGAATAGAGTAAGAATGGCAGAAATCTTATTTGAAGAATTTGGTGTTCCTGCACTTTATGTTGCAACACAGGCGATTCTAGCATTATACGCTACAGGTAAGGTAACAGGTTTGGTTATAGATTCTGGTGACGGAGTAACACATATTGTACCCATATACGAATCAATGTTAATTACGCATGCCATTCGCCGAATTAATATCGCAGGACGCGACGTTACGAGATATCTTGCAAAGCTTTTAACAAGTAGAGGATATTATTTCACAAGCTCATCCGAATTGGAAATAGTTAGAGATATTAAAGAAAAACTTTGTTATGTTGCATTGGATTATAAAAAGGAACTAGAAAAAGCTAAAAAGATGCCAAAGGCGATCGCTGAAACTTATCAATTGCCTGATGGAAGTGTACTAGAATTGGTAGAAGAAAGATTCATGGCTCCAGAAATTATGTTTAATCCACTACTCATTGGAAAAGAAGAAAAGCCTCTTGATGAAGTTGTATATGATGCTATCTTTGCGTGTGATATTGATATTAGACCACATATGTATGAGAACATCGTATTATCAGGTGGAAATACATTAATTCCTAATTTCGCTGCACGTTTGAAGAAAGAACTTCAAGAACTAGTTCCTCCCGCTGCACGTGAGAAAATTAATGTGTTTGGTATACCTGAGCGTCTATATGCCGTGTGGATTGGCGGTTCAATATTAGCTGATTTGCCAGCCTTCAGAAAAATGGTTGTAACTGTTGATGAATGGCGCAAAGTCGGACCTGAGAGCGTTCTTAGAACAATATAGTTTTTAATTCGTATTTATCTTTTGGTTTTTATATTTTTGTCGTATTTTTCCCTATTTAATCTATCAAAAAATTCTATATCCATCCTTAATCTAACAATAAGTTTGCATTTCCAGTGTGTTATATAGTACTTAAGACGTAATGCTTTTTCAACAGAATCCAGATTTTTCTGCATTAATGTTCAATTTGTTTACCAAGGTAGATTTTTCATTATTTGGGTGGTCTAAAAATGCATATAGACTTGCTAATTATAAATGCATCTCAAATCGCAACTCCCATTGATAGGGGAAGACCTTGTGTGAAAAATGAATTGTCTGACATCTCGATTATAGAGAATGGTGCTATTGCAATTCATAATGGAAAAATTTTGGATGTAGGGCGAACTAATGTTCTTATGAAGAAATATTCTGCGGATGTTATAATTAACGCTGAAAACAAACTAGTTATACCAGGGTTTGTTGATCCTCATACACATTTGCTTTTTGCAGGATATCGTGATGATGAATTTGTATTACGATTAAAAGGAATATCATACATGGAAATACACAAGCGCGGTGGAGGTATTTTAAGAACAGTAAGAATGGTGAGAAAAGCTTCTGAAACGAAATTAGCAGATGAAACAATAAAGCGAATAACTAGAATGATACTCAATGGAACTACTACGTTTGAAATAAAAAGCGGGTATGGTTTGGATACGAAAAATGAATTAAAAATGCTTCGTGCGATTAAAAAGATAAAAGAGTTTCTTCCCGTAGACGTTATTCCCACATTCCTCGGAGCTCACGCTATTCCCGAAAACATGTCTGCTGAGGAGTATGTGAAAATTATAATCGAAGAAATGATTCCAAAAGTTGCTAAGGAAAAACTAGCGGTGTTTAATGATGTGTTCATAGAAGGCGGTTTTACTTACGATCAATGTAGGAGTATATTGCTTGCTGGAAAAGAACATGGTCTTATACCCAAAGTTCATGCGGATGAATTTAGGGATGCGAATGGTGCAAAACTTGCTGCAGAAACAAATGCCATATCTGCTGACCATCTAGTTAACTCGTCTGAAGAGGGCTTAAGGATGCTTGCTTCTAAGAAAGTTTGTGGAGTCCTTTTACCAGCAACATCTATGAGCGTTGGCTCAAAATTTGCTAACGCTAGGAAAATGATAAATTTGGGTATACCAATTGCTTTGGGAACAGATTTAAGTCCCGCATGCTTATGCGAAAGCATGCAAATGGTAATTACACTGGCGATACATTTTATGAAAATGCTTCCAGAAGAAGCATTAACTGCTGCAACATTAAACGCGGCTTATGCAATTGGTCTTCGCGATAGAGGTTCGTTAGAAAAGAGCAAACGAGCGGATATTATAATATTGGATATCCCACGAATTAATTTCTTGGGATATCTCTTTGGTGGAAACTTGGTAACCCATGTAATAGTTAATGGAAAAATACTTGTTGAAGATGGAAAAATTGTTTCGCATCTTAAATCACGGTGATTTTACAATGGGAAAATTTCCCTACGATATTTTGCACAAATTTGTCTTCTCTAGATTAGGAAAGATCGATCCAAGCGTTCTTTTTGGACCAAGCATAGGAGAAGATGCCGCTGTTGTTGATTTGGGAAATATAGCATTAATCTGTCATGTTGATCCAATAACGGGCGCTGTGGAAAACATTGGTTGGCTTGCAGTGCATATTGCGTGCAATGATGTTGCTGTTAGAGGAGGGGAACCTAGATGGATTCTTCCATGTATTCTCCTACCCGAACAAAATTCTATGAAGTTATTAGATAAAATAACCCTTCAAATAGATAAAGCGGCTAAGACTTTAGGTGTAATGGTTATTGCAGGTCATACTGAAACAACTGTTGGCCTAGAAAGACCAATAATTACAATGACTGCTATTGGACTTGCTCCAAAAGAAAAAATTGTTCCAATAAGCGGCGCAAAACCTGGTGATGTAGTATTAGTAACGAAGGGCATTGGATTAGAGGGAACTTCCATCTTGGCTACTGATTTTGCGCATGAACTCCGCAAAAGAGGTGTTCCAGATGAAATAACTATGAATGCACGAGAATTCATTAAAGAAATAAGTGTTGTCAAAGATGCACTAGCAATTAGAGATTATGCAACTGCAATGCATGATCCAACAGAGGGGGGATTAATTGGTGCACTTACGGAATTAGCTTGTGCATCAAATGTTTTGATAAGAATCAAAGAAGAAGATGTGCTTATTCGAAGAGAGACTGAGATCATCTGCTCAGTGCTTCAAGTGGATCCGCTTAAATTGATAAGCTCTGGTACACTCCTAGCCACTGTACGGAGAAATCTTGTAGAGAAAGCTATCAATAAATTGCAGGAAATAGGTATAACAGCAAAAATAATTGGGACTGTTGAAAAAGGTTACGGAGTGGAAATTATTAGGAAAGATGGTAGTATAGAGAAATTCACAAAACCCGTTGTAAAAGATGAGTTATTTAGACTGCTTGAAGAAGAAAAAATAAAATTCAAGTGAATTATTCACGTCTACTGGATTTTAATTTTTCTATTTCTTCTCTTATTTCATAAAGAGCATCATCAATGTCATCGCGAAGACTTAAAAGTTCATCTTTTTTGCAAAAATACTCTGATAAAGCATCTGCTAATGCTTTAACAAACTCTTTGTCTTTCAACAACTCAAGAATCTTGCTCTTTAAATCCTCAGACATGACTTGTCACCATTATATGAATTATGAAAAGAAATAGTTTAAGAATATATCTGGGGAATTTCGAAATGAGCGACATTGTTTCCTTAGCTAGAGAATTTACATTAGAAGTAATTGAACAATTTTCGGGCGTAATTGATATAAAGGGAAATATTCCTAAATTTCTCAAAAGAAAATTGAGAATACATGGTTTCTATGAAGTTATTGAGAAAAATGATTTTGAGACCTTATTAAAGGTATTATATGAAATCTCAAAAGCATGCCCTGCAATTTCGCTGATATTGCTTTTTCACAATGTCTCACTTGATGCAATTAAGAATTATTCGGAATATCGTAATTTAGCGGAATTAGAACTTACTATTGCTATATTCGAACCAACTTCGAGAACCATAGATGATGTTAATACAACTG
>JAHKLH010000137.1 GCA_029856635.1 Candidatus Njordarchaeota archaeon | reverse complement strand
TAATCAAGGGTTCTGGGTACCCTGTTAGATTTTCATTCATTGATCTTTCAGAGGTCTCTGCGGGCGGGGGAACAATAATTTGGATTGATGAAGGTGGTGCACTAAGAGTTGGGCCAATCGGAGCTGGAGCAGATCCAGGACCAGCATGCTATGGAAAAAAAGGTCCCGCAACAATTACTGATGCAAATGTATTGCTAGGAAGATTAGGGGAGTATCTGTTAGGAGGAGAAATGAAGATTTATCCCGAGTTATCTCAACAAGAATTCAAAAAGTTGGCGAATGAAATTGGAATGGATATAATTGATATCGCGCTTGGTGCAATCAAAATAGTGAATACAATCATGGCAAGATGCTTAAGACTTGTCACTATCGAAAGAGGATTAGATCCGAGAGAATTCTCATTAGTTGCCTTCGGAGGAGCAGGACCCATGCACGCATGTTTTTTAGCGAAGGAACTTGGAATCAGAAGAGTGATTATTCCCCCAGTTCCAGGACTTTTCTCGGCGCTTGGTCTATTAGTCACGGACGTCAAACACGTTTTTGTGAAATCTGTAAGGAACTTGCTTGATGACATTGATCCAAACGAACTCGAAAACATTTTCCTAACGCTTGAAAATAAAGGATTTCACATACTCAAAAAAGAAGGATTTTCATCAGATAAGATCATCATGAAGCGTTTTGTTGATGTTCGCTACTGGTTACAGGGATACGAACTTATTATACCAGTAGTGTCCCCGATCACAGAGGTGGAACTTAGGAATATAGCTCAAAGATTTCATGAAAAACACAAGAGCACTTATGGTTTCATAATGGAGGATGAACCAATCGAAATAGTAAATGCACGAGTAGAGGCGTATGGACTTCTTCCTAAACCAAAGCTAGTTAAAATTAAACAAGGAAAAAGAGAACCAAAACAAGATGCGATTGTTGGAAACAGAAAAGTAATATTTGAAGATAGCGAAGAAGAAGTGAAAATATTCAAACGAGAGAAACTTCTAGCATACAACGAAATTGAAGGCCCAGCAATAATCGAAGAATATTCAGCAACAATAGTGATTCCTCAAAATTGGATTGCAAAAGTTGATGAATACGGAAGCATAATCCTTGAGGTGATGTAAATGGTCGATAAAATCACAGTAGAAGTTATTAGATATGGTTTAGAATACATCGCAGAAGAGCTTGGAATTATACTACGGAACTCATCTTATTCTGCAAACATAAAAGAGCGCATGGACTGTTCGGTAGCAATCTTTGATAACGAGGCTAGAATGCTAGCACAAGCTGAACATATTCCAGTTCATTTGGGTGCAATGCCATTATGCGTAAAAGAAACCATAAAGTTCTTCGAAGAGCTTTATCCCGGAGATGTTCTTATTACGAATGATCCATATAAAGGAGGAACTCATCTTCCGGATATAACTTGCATTGCACCGATTTTTTATGATACTAAAATAATAGGATTTGTAGCAGTTCGTGCTCACCATAGTGATGTTGGTGGTTCTGTCCCCGGATCATTACCAGCATCTGCGAAGACGATTTTTGAGGAAGGTTTAATAATTCCACCTACAAAAATCGTTGAAAAAGGTGAATTAAAGAGGGATATTCTAAACTTTATTCTTTCAAACACAAGAGAACCTCATGTTCGCAAGGGTGATTTACTTGCACAGATTAATGCATGCAAAATTGGAGTAAGAAGAGTTCTTGAGCTTGTGCAAAAGTACGGAGTCAAATCATTTTTAGATTCCACAAGCTACATTTTGGAATATGCTAAATCACTGGTTGAGAAAGAACTTTCGCAATTTCCAAAGGCAAGCGCAAAAGCGGAGGATTTCTTAGAACTAGATGACAAATTAGTCAAAATAGAAGCAAAGGTAATTATAGATAAAGGAACAATGACTTTCGATTTTAGAGGAAGTGATGAACAAGTAGATGCTCCATTGAATGCTACTAAAGCAGTCACGTTATCCGCATCCTACTACGTATTTAGAACAATTCTAATGAAAGATATTCCAATGAATGAAGGAGCTTATCAATTATTGAACGTGATTACTAAGCCCAGAACTCTTGCGCATGCAACATGGCCTGCTGCGGTTGGTGCCGGAAACGTTGAAACTTCGCAGAGAATTGTTGATGTGTTATTTAAAGCACTGGCCAAGATAATTCCAGAACGTATTCCTGCCGCTGGACAAGGAACGATGAATAATGTTTGCATAGGAGGAATAGATCCAGTTACTGGGAAGCCATTTACATTTTATGAAACGATCGGTGGAGGAATGGGGGCGCGACCAAATAAAGACGGAGTTGATGGAATCCACGTCCACATGACGAATACGATGAATACTCCAATCGAAGAAATTGAAGCGCGATTTCCAATATTAATCTTAGCATATCGTCTTAGAGACGGAAGTGGTGGTGCTGGAAAATTTAGAGGTGGACTAGGAATTGAAAGAATATACAAACCCTTGGTTCGCGTAACTGTTTCTCTTCTCGGGGATCGACATAAAACAAGACCGTATGGCTTATATGGTGGACTTCCAGGAAAACCTGGAGAATATATTGTTCTAAAGAAAGATGGAACTAAAATCAAATTAAAGAGCAAAGATGTTGTGGATTTAGATCTGGAAGACATACTTATTATACGTACACCCGGTGGTGGTGGATATGGGCCTCCACAAGAGCGAGACCGAAAACTAGTGATTCGGGATCTTATTGAAGGGAAGATTTCCTTAGAAGAAGCAGAGAAGGTGTATGGTCTTAGCTTGGAGGATATAGAAACAAAGAATTTATTACGCGGTAGAATATACTTGGAATTATCCAATGTAGATTAAAGTTGTGGAGAATCATATGGCTCTTGCTCAAGAAATTATTAAGGAGGATAAATACATTGCAGAACTTGAGAAATTAAGAGAGATTTCGTTGCAAATTGATCCAAATGTTTGTCTTCAATGTAATAAGTGCGTGGGCTCGTGTACTACTGCTCAAGTATATACGTTTCGGCCTGCACGTATTATGAGGTACGTAGCACTAGGAATGATTTCTCATTTAATCGCGGGCAAAGAGATATGGTTGTGTGTTCAATGTTTACGTTGTGTGGATCTTTGTAAAATGAATGTTAAACCAGCGGAGGTGATTATACTTTTGAGAAATTTAGCCACTAAGTTTCATGAATTACCTACTGCATCATGGAAGCGACTAATAGAATCTGTAATGAAAATTGGAAGTATGAGCGAAGAAGTCGAGCAATTTGCCTGGAAAAAAACACCAGTTAAAAGAAAAGATATTGGTTTGGCTCCCTTAAAGTTTCTTCCTGGGGAAAAATTAAAAATGTTGCTTCAAATTGGTGAAGAAATATGAGGAAAAAATACTTGTTCTACCCAGGTTGTATGACTGCAACGCAACAATACGCATACGAACTGGCGGTTAAACGTGTTTTTCCAGTTTTTGGAATAGAGTTAGTGGATATAGATGAGTTTTCATGTTGTGGGGAGCCATTAAGAAATGTCAATGTTAAAAAGTGGCTTGTTTTTGCTTCAAGAATTCTTGCTGAAGCTAGTACTCGTGACTTAGATATAGTTACAACGTGTAATGGCTGCTATTTATCCCTAAATGAAGCGAGAAGGGTTTTGCAAGAGAATTCTCAAATAATGTACAAAATTAATCAAGCGTTAAGAAAAATCGGGCTTGAATTATCTTCATTACCACGTGTAAAACATGTTATACAACTCCTTTATGATGATATTGGTATTGAACGAATAAAGGGAAAAGTAAAACGTGAAATCAAAATAAAAGCGGCTACTCATTATGGTTGCCACATCTTAAGACCACGAGAATTCGCAGTTGATAATCCTTACAACCCAACAAAACTTGAGGAACTTTGTAATGCTATCGGAATAAAAACTGAAGATTATCCGGAAAGATTAGATTGTTGTATGCTAATGTTAGATCACATGGACCTTAAGAAAGCTAATTTGATCCGAGCGAAGAAATTAAAAAGTATTATTGAGAGAAAATTTGATTGCCTAGTTACAGTTTGTCCTTTATGCCAAAATGAATACGAAACACGACAAAGAGCTATTGCACGCCTGATGAAGAATCCAAAGCTTAGGATTCCTGTAGTTTACTATGTGCAATTGCTTGGTATTGCGCTTGGATTTAGTCCAGAAGATGTTGGCTTGCATTTGAATACTTCACCGATCGGTTCCCTACTAAGCAAAATTACTGAATCATGAAAATTTTTGTATTTATTGGAGATTTTTCAATTATTTTAAATTAACAAATGTATAAAAAAATGTCTTAATAGCGAAAATTTTAATATTTAATTTATTATTGGTGCTAATTTTGGCTTCCTTCATAGGCATCTTTACAGGATGCACTATCGACAAATATGCTCAAGAGATTAAAGAGGCGATGATAAAAATACTGAACCATGCCAATATCAAGTATGAGATAATTGATAATCTCTGTTGTGGAATTCCATTGATTTACTCTGGCTTTTTGCGTGATGCTAAAAAGCATGCCCTTGAAATATCGGAAAAGCTAGCCAAATATGATTATATAGTTGTCGAATGTCCATCGTGTTTACGAGCTTTTCTTGAATTTTTTCCAAAATTCGGAATTAAAATACCACCAGCTAAGCACTTTTCTCAATTATTAAGTGAGTTGATAAAAACGGGAAAACTTAATATCAAAGGTTCAGACGATCTAGTTGTTACTTATCACGATCCATGCGAGTTAGGAAGACACTTAAAAATATTTAATGAACCGAGGGAAGTAATAAGATCACTTGGTGTAAACATAAAAGAACTTCATCTTAATAAGG